>CAZLXM010000096.1:0-11997 GCA_964563105.1 uncultured Bacteroidaceae bacterium | reverse complement strand
AAATTAATTATTTGTTTTTCCCTCCTGCTCAAAAAAAGCTTATAAACCATGGCCCCGGTATAAAAAGCAAAATAATATTTGATCCTGCTTTTGATGTTACCGACCGGCAGACACAACTTTTTTATTCTATAAGCTGGCAAAATAAAAATCTTCTTACTTTAAGCCTGAATGAAGAATATGTAAAGCTTCTCCAGCCTTATGATCCTACAAATTCAGGCGATATAAAATTAAACGCAGGCGATGAATTCTCCTGGAAAGAAGCAATTATCAACTTTTCTTCTGATACACGCAAACCCCTTTACTATTCTGCCATCAGCAGTTATGGAAGCTATTTTAATGGTAACAGGCTCAATATTAGCGGAACAATTAATTACAGGGTTCAACCTTATGCCAGTTTTGCAATAGCTGCAAATTACAATGATATAAAGTTACCACAGCCATACCAAAGTGCAAAATTAATTTTGCTGGGGCCAAAATTAGATATAACATTTACAGATAACATATTTCTTACTACCTTTATCCAATACAATAATCAAATAGACAATATTAATATTAATACACATTTCCAGTGGCGCTTTGCTCCGGTATCTGACCTTTTTATCGTATATACCGGCAATTCATATACAACAGATTTCAGGAATAAAGATCAGGGCCTGGTTGTTAAATTATCATACTGGTTTAACTAATTTATTAATGATCTGCTAAAACTATTATTAAACTAAAATTATAAATCTGACTATATACTAAAACGCTTACAAAACTTATGGCACAATTAAATTTCCCTTTAACCGGCATCATTCCGCCATTAGTCACCCCTCTACTTGATAACGACACACTGGATATTGCCGGTCTCGAAAAATTAATAGAACATGTTATTGCAGGAGGTGTTCATGGAGTATTTATTTTAGGTACTACAGGGGAATTCGCCGGGCTTAGTTATAAAATAAGGCATGAACTAATTGAATATACCTGCAAACTTGTGAATAACCGGATACCGGTACTCGTTGGTATAAGTGATTCTGCATTTATCGAAAGTTTAAAGCTCGCAAATACAGCAGCAGAATTTGGGGCCGCTGCGGTCGTACTTGCACCACCCTATTATTATACCGCAGGACAGCCTGAATTACTGGAATACCTTAAAAGGATTATGGACCAAATGCCCTTACCTCTGTTTATTTATAATATCCCTGTTCATACTAAAGTTGTTTTTTCTCCTGAAACAGTTAAAGCTGCAGCCGGCATAAACGGGATAATAGGTATAAAGGATAGTTCCGAAAATTTAGTTTATCTGAATGCAGTTCGATACCTGCTAAAAAACATAGATAATTTCTCTTTCATGGCAGGCCCCGAAGAATTGTTGTCTGAATTTATTCTTATGGGAGGACATGGTGGAATTAACGGGGGAGCAAACATGTTTCCAAAATTATATGTAAACCTCTACAATGCTGCATTAAACAGAGATTTTGAAAAAATATTCCTTCTTCAGGAAAAAGTGATGCAAATAAGTACTTCTGTATATAAAGTTGGACATTTTGGATCAAGCTATATGAAAGGACTTAAATGTGCCCTTTCACTAATGGGAATATGTAATGATTTTATGACTGAACCTTTTAGAAAATTTAAAGAGCCGGAAAGAAAGAAAATTCAATATATATTGGAAGAGATAATTCACTATAAAGAATTACTTTAATTTAACATTATGGCTGTAAATTCAAATCCATTCGGTTAAAACTCCATAATCAATATATCCAAAATAAAAATATTGAATTATAAAACTATTAAGGCGGACAAATACTTAAATAAGAATGCGCTCAATTGATATCATCATATTTATTTTTTACCTGAGCGGGATAGTTATTTTTGGGGTTTCCTTTTACAGAACAAGTAAAACTTCTGTTTCTTTCACTCTGGGAAGTCATAAAATTCCTACCTGGATAATTTCAATGTCCATATTTGCCACCTTTGTCAGTAGTATCAGCTATTTGGCATTACCCGGGCAGGCTTACCTTAGTAACTGGAATCCTTTTGTTTTCAGCTTATCCATTCCATTTGCAATATGGATGGCCCTGAAATTTTTTATTCCATTATACCGCTCTGTAAACAGTCCTTCAGCCTATACATACCTGGAAATCCGTTTTGGTAAATGGGCCAAAATATATGCATCGACAATGTATTTATTAACTCAACTAATGAGGACCGGCACAATACTTTTTCTTCTTGCATTAACGTTGAATGTAATTTTGGGTTGGGACCTAATAACTATTATTATCATAACAGGCTTAAGTGTAATGATCTACTCGCTGATGGGGGGAATAAAAGCAGTTGCATGGACAGATGCCATACAGGGAATAATTCTTATTGCCGGTGCCCTGGTTTCTGCAGTGGTATTATTATTTTCCATGCCTGAAGGCCCAAAACAACTTTTTCAACTCGCATCTGAAAATCAAAAATTCAGTCTGGGAAGTTTCAATCCCGATCTTACCAGCTCTACTTTTTGGGTTGTATTGATTTATGGTATAGCGATAAATCTCCAAAATTATGGAATAGACCAAAATTATATACAGAGGTATATGGCTGCCGCTTCAGATAAAGAAGCAAAAAAATCCGCACTTTTTGGCGGACTTCTTTATATACCAGTCTCTCTGTTATTTATGTTTATTGGCACAGGACTGTTTTGTTTTTTCCAGGCAAATCCCGGAAACTTGCCGGCAGAAATACAAAGTGACAAGATTTTTCCTTTCTTTATTGTTAATTATTTGCCGGCGGGATTAACCGGTTTACTTATTGCATCAATTTTTGCAGCCGGGATGAGCACGATTTCTACAAGTATAAACAGTTCAGCTACAGTAATTCTAACTGATTATCTCAAAAAAAATGAAGGGCCGGAAAATAATGAATCAGGGAAAATGCGTATTCTTTATATTTCCTCCTTTATATTTAGTATTTTAAGTATATTAATCGCAATAGCCATGATTAATGTACAGAGCGTATTGGATGCATGGTGGAAACTTGCATCAATATTTAGCGGAGGTATGCTGGGCTTATTCCTTTTAGCTTATTTTTCAAAAAATGCAACCAATAAAGCTGCAATCACAGGAGTCATTGCAGGAGTCCTTATAATAGGATGGATGAGCCTCACACCTCTGTTTCAGGATAATCCCGGCCTGAAAAAATTTGCCAGTCCCTTTCATGGATATTTATCAATTGTTTTCGGGACAATTGCAATTTTCTTATTTGGTTTCCTGGTTGGGGCTGTTATTAGCAGAACCGGGAAAAAAACATAATTTATATGATCAACTAAATACTCTCCGTTAAAAATAATTTTATACCGGAATCAGTTCCACGCCAATCTGAGGTGGTATTTCAGGAATTCCGGGAACAGGACCATAAGCGTATGTTTTAGGACCAAGTGATAAGTCAGAATTCAGCACTTCTTCCCAGGTAACGTCTTTACCTGTATAAGCTGACATACGGGCCATAATGGTCAATAATGTAGAATTGATTATTGCTTCACCATCATTTATCACCTTTCCTGTTCTTATTGCCGTAACCAGATTAACATGTTCCTGCACATAAGGATTATTTACTTTCCATTGTAAATCAGTATCTCCCTCTTTTGGATGAGGATATTTCCACACTTCATTTCCTTTTAGGTCATAAATGGTCCCACTGCAGTTAACCATGCCTTTTGTTCCGATTATCAATTCCCTTTTTAAATTATCACACCCGTTAACCTGACGGGAAGCACCATGAGCTTGCATGCCATTATCATATATGAATTCTACACTAAAGAAATCATATTGATCTCCTGTGTTCCGTCTCTGGCGTCCTCCCCAGGCAATAGCTTTTACCGGCAGCTTGCCAAGGAACCATGTCATTACATCAAGTTCATGGATGAACTGATCTACAATAAAATCTCCTGATAACCAGCAGAAGTTATACCAGTTTCTTAACATATATTCCATGTCTGACCAGCCGGGCCTTCTTTTTACCTGGGCATTTACACTACCGTTACGAATAATATGGGCACTTACAATTTCACCTATCTCTCCATTTGCAACCCTTCGGTAAGTTTCCATATAATCTTTCTGAACCCTACGAATAGTCCCGCTAACAATACATAAACCCAACTGTTCGGCTTTCTTTACAGCAATCATTGCTTTACGGGCCCCTACAGGATCAACTGCACCCGGCTTTTCCATGAATATATGCTTTCCGGCATTTACAGCAGCTTCCAAATGAGCCGGACGAAAATGTTGGGGAGTACATAATAATACCAGATCAACCCCGGAATCAATAACCTTTTCATAACTATCAAACCCAACAAAACACTTTTCATCGGCTATTTCAACATTCTTTTGCTTTTTTAAATTTTCTCTACATGCAGTTAACTTTTCTTCTGAAACATCCCCAAGTGATACAATCTGAAGATTGGGCCCGGAATCTAAAAAGTTTATTGCTGCTCCGGTACCTCTTCCTCCACAGCCGATTAAACCAGCCTTTAATACCTGACCATCAGGCGCATAATCAAACATTTCCGGTAATTTTAGCTTTTCTTTAGGTGAACATGAGGCCAGAAAATTTACTGCACCAATTGCGCCAACAGTACCCAATGCAGCATTGGAGATAAACTTTCGACGACTTAATTCTTCTTTATTATTCATAATGAATTAAATATTAATGGATTATAAGTTTTAATTATTTGTTAAAATTGAATGTTTTTTAAAGTAGATGTACAAATATATTAATTCCAGCTTTCCAAATACTAATAAAAGTAAAAATAATCTAAAAAATTATGTCTGGTCAACTAATTAAAAACTGAAATATCTTCTATTGCGATATTTAAAAAAAAATAAATTCTACTTATTATAACTTTCAGGGTAAATATCATATTAGCGCTTTTTTTCGGCTGCCTTATCTGCCCTGAATATAACCTCATGAGTATGTAATGCATCTTCTATTGAAGTAAGGGGCATAACCTCACCTTTTTCCAAAGCCTGGAAAAAGGCTTCAAACTGAGTTTGATATGGATGATCAGAAACATCTCCCGAATGAAGCATCTTCATAGCCAGTTCACTCCAGTTATCTTTATTGAGGGCACCAAGCTTTGTGGAATGAAATTTATTATCGAGTAATGAACCTTCGCTTCCCACTAAATGTATATGGAAATAATATGGCTGTAAACAGTCAATAACAGAAGCAACTTTCCCGACACTGCCATCCCTGAATTTAAAAATACTGACGGAAGTGGTTGGATATTCATATTTGGCAAAATCAGCATTTACAGAATTAGTTGCGAAACTTTCAACAAATTCAACATCATTCCCCATAAGAAATAATAGTGCATCCAGCGCATGACACCCCGCGGAAAGCAGGCTGCTTCCGGCAGCTTCTTTCTTTACATTCCAGCGAAACTGGGCATACCATGGCCCTACACCGTGATAATAGTCAACTTCAGCATAATGTATCTTCCCTAATAAACCACTGTCAATAAGTGTCCTTGTTGATATCAACTGACTGGAAAATCTGCATTCAAAACAAACGCATGTTTTAACCCCTGCTTTATCAATTGCAGCTTTCATATCTAAACAATCCTCCCATGTAAGCGCCAGAGGCTTTTCAATAATTAAATGTTTCCCGGCCTGGGCACACATAATGGCTTGTTTTGCATGATCAGCAGGATAGCTGCATATAGAAACAATATGCAGATCAGGATCAGCAAGCATTTGGGACAGATCTGTATAACAAGAGATTTTTGATCCATGCCTTGCACTTATTTCAGCAGAATCAAGATTCCGGGATGAATAAAGTGCTGTAACCTGGCCAAGAGATGTGCGATTAATAGCTTCAATATGGGCACCGGCAGCCCAACTATAACCAATAATGCCTACATTGTATTTTTTCATAATAAAAAAAATTTAATAAATAAAAATAAATATTATCTCAATATTAGAAAATCATAATAATCTGACTTAAAATAATAGCGGCCGAACAAAAAATCTCATTATTCCCGCAATAATATAATGGAAAACTAAACATTACGAATGCTTCTTTTCTTATGATCAAATACCGTTTTTCGTCCGCTTTCATAAGATTTCACTGCCATCAGAACAGCAACTGCATGCTGATATCCGGCTTCAATAGGAGCAATGGTCGTTGTGTTATTACGCATACATTGTAGCCAATCAAGGAAATGATCAGGCTGTTCTACCGGAGTTACAGGCTTCTCACCATTAATTGTACCATCTTTCCTTGGCGCACCTTCATCACTATAAACAGGGGTATTCCAATTTGGCATCCTGATCATCCCTTTTTCACCATAAAAGTTTTTCAAACTGCCCATGCCATACCCAAGATTATTTGAACTGCTTACAAGAAAACCCTCAGGATATATCCAGGTAGCCTGGATACAATCCGGATTAGTGAATTTATGTTCATCCTTCCATGTAAATGTACCGCCAAGACATACACATGATTCGGGAAACCGGGCACCCGTTACAAAATGGACCATATCAATAAAATGTGCACCCAGATTGGGTATAGGCCCGTCGGAAAATTCATGATAACCATACCAGGCTGAATAAACATCGGCATTAAATGGCCTCATTGGGCGGTCATTAAGGAATTCCTTCCAATCTACATCTTCTTTTTTAACCTCCCGAAGATAGCCATACCAATATGGCCTCTGGCTATTTCTGCATTCTTCAATCCGTGATAATTTACCTAAAATACCCGACTTGAGAAGTTCACGTGTTCCGGCAATTCCGGGCAAGCTGCGTAACTGTGTGCCAACCTGCACAACAATACCAGCTTCTTTAACAGCGTCAACCGCACGGTTTAGTTTATCCATTTCCATGGCAAGGGGCTTTTCAACATAAATATGTTTACCTGCACGGGCAGCAGCTTCCAAATGTGTTGTATGCAAATGATCGGGTGAAGCAATCATAACTGCATCAATATTATCCATCATCAAAAGATCACGATAACTTACCAGCTGAACAGCATCACGCCCAAAATATTCCTTTACCCTTAAATTAGCCTGCTCGCGTGAAATACGCCAGGGATCACATAAAGCAACTACTTCCACATTCATATCTTTTGCGTGTTTATAGATCCCGTCAAGATAAACTCTGTTCCCTCTTGATCCACAACCTATTATTCCAATACGAATACGGTCGTTTGCACCAATGGCCCTGCCACTTTTTAATATTGTCAGGGATTCTGGCAGAATTCCAAGACCTGTTGTACTTAGTGCACTTCTTTTAATAAACTCTCTTCTGGATAAATTATTCATAACCGGACTGATAAATTTAAAAATGAAAATTATATTCTAAAATTAAAAAAAATATAGAAGACCTGAAAAATATCAGAAAGATTCCTCTTAAATTTACTTATAGATAAGCAATAAGAAAAATAATTTATACTCAATTTTAATTAAGGGGATAAATTATAAAATTTAATAGCATTGTCATAAAAGATCATCTTTGCAATCTTCGTAGCTTCCAATTCTGAGAAATAACCATCCCTGACCTTTTCAGTCAAAACTTTTGTAACAATTTGTTTAGCCAGTAATAAATGTGCATACATATTCTCAATATTTTTATAATCACCGCCAAAACCCATGATTTTAGAAACAGGTACAGTCTCCGGCCATTCATGTAAATATCTTTCACTATAAGATGGAGAAATTACATAAAGCCAACACAAATCAATATACACGTTTCTAAAATTTTTTGCAAGAGCAGATAACTCGCCTCCAAAATGAATCTTTAAGCAAAATATCAAAAGTCTGTTTGGTCAATCCCGAAGAAATAATATCATATGCTGAATGGTGTTGCAATAAAAACATGAAATCCATTGAATATCGCGTTTTTAATATCTCGGGGTTAACTAAATGCCCATGAGTATCAACAACGGGAAGATTATCAATAAATGTCTTTATCCGTTTTTCAAAGCCTGAAGATGCTAAGGGTTTGATCTGAACCTGAGCACTAACAATAAATGGCCAAAGGTTAAAAATTAAGAGGTAAATAAATTGTTTCATTTTTATTATTCAGGATTAATATATTCAATTTGTTCTTTTAGATTTAAACCTGGATTTTTTGTATTCCAGTATGAACCGGCAGCCTGATACACAGGCTTGTCACCTGTTCTCATTCCTGCAGGCCATATTGTCTGCATTACTCCTAATACATTGCTATTTTTTAATGAATATGCTTTTTGAGCCACGCTTAAAGGGAATCCTGTTTCAGTCTGAGACTTATACCATGATGCTATTATTACTTTAAAATCACGTCTGAGCAACTCTTCTGTAACTGAAAAATTACCATTACGTGTATATGGCAACCAATCGAAATGTATTACCCTTTCTTTCATTAATCTAATATTTTCCGAATCATTGTCATAAAGTTCCCAGAGCCATTTACCACCAGGGCGATCGGTAAGAATAATATCTGCCCATATCATTGCCATAACGTTATTTGATTCCAAAAACCGTATAAATTTTGAAACTGAGTTTATACGTTCTAAAGGAGGCCTGACAATTACAGGATCAAGATCCATGTTTTTATGATGCCATGTACTTTCTTCATCCATACCAAGATGAATAAATTTTACAAAAGGGTCCATATTGTGTATATACTCTGAAAGAATATCCTGAACAAGCTGGAAATATTCAGGTGTATCAACAAGAGCATGATATCGGCCCAACCAGTTATCATGACTGGGAGAAAGATTAAATTCAGGAATTATTTCAATATGATACTTTTTAATAAATTTTAGAAAATCTTTAAACTTATCAGGGCTCCATGCTCCAGGCAGGGATATTTCCGGATGACTTTCCCATTTTATTGAATTACCCAAAGTTAATATGAGCATATTCATTTTTAGTTTGCCCATAGTTTCAATAACTTCTCTTCCCATATCTTCATCAAAATTCACATGTGTCTTATTCGCACGCCATAAATCATCACAGTGAAGATAATGCAAAGCACGTAATTGAATGTCAGGCCAATCGTATAAAGTAATGCAGGGAAGCCCGTCTTCTGCCGATCCTGATGCAACTAGCTGACCTAAGGTCTGAACACCATAAAAAGTTCCTCTGTCATCAGCCCCGGCAATCAAAATAAAATCTTCCCTGATCAGGAGAATATATCCTTCAGGTTTTAAACATGACTCCGGAATATCCAGTCTCATTTTTTTAATTTCCAGCTTTATTATTTCATTGCTCATATTTCCGATTAATACCGATGGAGATTGTAACTCTTCTTTTAATAAGGATACACGCAAAGGCCCTGTAAATATTTCTTTTAATAACCAGATATCATTAGTATAAAATGACTGGCTCAGATAAAAATTCAAATCTTTTAATTTAAATGCCCCCTGCTCCGAAATAATTTCCTGTGGCCGGGGATAAAAACTTTGATACAGATCATGCAATTTTTTCTGAGACTGAACTATACTATACACGTTATTATGATTTGGAAAACTCATATCAATTAATCCGAAAATACTTCCGTCGCTGTCTGATGATACATTTGAAAAGGCAGTCCGGCCGGATATTAAAGATGCGGCTGAACTAATTGTGGTTTTTTTTAAAAATTCCCGACGTGATTGCTCCATATTAAGAAAATTAATGAGATGAAAATAAAGAAAAAAATAAAGCTATGATTGAATAAAGTATAAATATACCCAATTCATATACAATTTTTTAAATTTTTCAGGTAAATTGAACACTTTTTGGGTTATTTTATGTTTAGTACATAATTGGATTGATCTGTGAAAAAAATATATCAGATTTTTTATAAATTTTTTAATTTCAAAAATTATTGAAACAGAATAATTGCTTTTATTTTTATCTTTTAAAATTATTATGAGTTATGAAAATTTCAGAATTACAAACAGCAGGCTCTTTAAAATTCTTTTTTCTTTGTTTAATCTTTCTCATAATTACTAATTTTTCATTCTCCCAAACTATACTGGAAGGATTGTTTTATCTTGACCACTCTCCTGTCCGGGTTGAGATCAAAGATGGGAAAATAGAGAAATTAACAAGAGTGGACAAAATTGCCAAAGAAAATGAGAACATTTACATAAGTCCGGGATTAATTGATCATCAGATAAATGGCTATAAGGGAATTTCATTTGTAGATTCAAATGAAGAATTAACACCCAAGGGTATTGAAATAATTACCAAATCATTGTGGGAAGCGGGAGTGACTTCTTATTTTCCCACTCTTACCACCAATGAACACAGAATTTTTTTAAAAAACTTTGCGATGCTTGCAAATTCTATGGAGGATCCTTCATTACTTGGCAGTATAGCCGGATTACATTTGGAAGGTCCTTACATTTCACCGGTGGATGGTTACCGTGGAGCGCATCCTCTAAAATATGTCAGGCCCCCGGATTGGGAAGAGTTTATGGAACTATATAATGCATCCAGAGGTAATATTGTTGAAGTTACACTGGCCCCGGAGGTAGAAGGTGCAATGGAATTCATCTCCAAATGCCAGGACCTGGGTATTATTGTTGCACTGGGGCATCACAATGGATCTGCAGAGCAGATTAAAGAAGCTATCGACAGAGGGGCCCGTATTGCAACACATTTGGGAAACGGGCTGGCCAATACAATAAACCGTCACAAAAATCCGCTTTGGCCTCAATTATCTGATGACAGATATATGATTAGTATCATATGCGACGGATTTCATTTGCAGCCGGAACAGATACGGGTGTTTTATAAAGTCAAGGGGCCTTCAAAAACAATTCTTACTTCAGATGTTAGTTTTCTTGGAGGGCTTCCTCCCGGATTTTATTTGAACGCAATAAAAGATACCCTTGAATTAACTCCCCAGGGGTCTGTAATATATCCCGCTCAACAGGTGTTAAGCGGATCAGGTGTTGCCGTAACACAGGGAGTTGGAAATATTTTAAAATTTACCGGATGCAGCCTTGGCGAGGCAATCCAGACTGCAAGCACAAATCCGGCCCGGTTATTTAAGCTGGGGGACAGAGGTGAGTTAAAACCAGGAAAGAGAGCAGATATTATCCTTTTTACTTTAGATGATTTTAAAATTAATATAATTAAGACTATTGTAAACGGAGTTACTGTTTATGAAGCACCTAAAATTACAAGTTTTAAATAATTTGTATTTCTGATGCATTGAAAGTATTATACAAACACATTATTTATCCTAAAAAATATTCAGAGCTTTTTCTAATAAAATTTGATGAATTTTATTTTTCTTAGAAAAAAGCAGAATACTGCCAGATAAATGGAAATATCAGGGTAATAGCAAGATAATATAATAAAAATTTTCATTTTCAGATCCGGAATTCAGGATCGCAGGATAATTTATTGAGAAATTCATAAAAGGGGTAGCGGAGTGAATAATATTATTTAATATTAAACCCCTTAATGAAAACTAGAAAAGGCTATCATTTACATAAAAAACCTCATTTCCAGCATCCTGCAAAGTGTATGATAAACCGATAAATGATACTCCTGAATTTCCGCTGTTATGGATGAAGGTATGCACAATGCAATATCACAATATTTTTTCATTTCACCACCGGTAATACCGGTAAAGCCAATGACTTTCATTTTTTTTGCCTTTGCAGTTATTACTGCATCAACAATATTATGTGCATTTCCCGAAGTACTAAATGCTAAAAGGGAGTCTTCGGATTTTCCATAAACTGCAATTTGTTGCGCAAAGACCAGCCGGGGATCAATATCATTGGAAACTGCTGTCATAAGGGCTGTATGTGCATTAAGTGAAATAGCGGGCAGCCCCGCCTGAAGTTTTCCAGCAATATAGCCGCCTTTTTCAGGGGAAACCTCTTTCAGGCTCTCTGTCAGATCCGGATCAATTGGTCGAGCTAATTCAAAACTTTTCATGAGTTCGGCAACAATGTGATCAGCATCAGCACTGCTTCCCCCATTTCCGCATACCAGCAATTTACCGTCTTGTTGAAATGTTTCACTCAATAAGT
>CAZLXM010000095.1:0-15264 GCA_964563105.1 uncultured Bacteroidaceae bacterium | reverse complement strand
ATAGTTATAATAATCTCTATAATATCTGAGGGCTTTATCACGATTGACAGTTGTCATATCTCTGATTGGAGCACGGGGAATTTCAAAATCAGTAACATTTAGTTCTTTTATAAATGTTTTAAGAGCTTCATCTCTTTCAGGGGTAATTTTCAGGCTTCCGTCAGGATTCATTTGGGGTAATAAACTTGCCGGCAATGGCGGATTTATCCGATGCCCTGCCATCATCCTGCAATAATTCATTTCTATTTCCCTGAATTTATCTGAGTTAATATCTACATCAAAAAGTCTTGCAACATTTCTAAAATGGCCGAAATGATTTCTGTGAGTAGGACCGTCTGGTAAAGTAAAATCCCATACTGTAAGTGTTACGGGAATGGATGCAGTAAGGTTTTTTATTGAATCATTGACAGGTCCGAAAACCTGGGTGACAGGGCTCATTGTCACGGTAAATGTTCCTTTGTATTCACCGGCAGCAGCATTTTTAGGAATATAGACATCAACCCAGATTGGCTGGTTCTGGCCTTTCCAGACATAAAAGGGAACGGCCCACATCTGATAACCTGAGGTTGTAACCGGATCACCCCATTTTACCGTATGTCTTCTGAAAGGTTCTATTGGCTTTCCTGTAACCTGATTAATAAAAGGTAACAGAGGATCGGGATATAACCCCGGAGGTAACTGGGCCCTTGAGGATGGCCGTCTTACCCGGATATATTCTTCACGAAAAAGAGTAATGTTTTCTTTGCCAATAGTTCCGGCATCACCAGTAAGGTCCGACATCTCAGCCTTAACAACAGTAATATTTTTCTGTATAGCGCCAACTACAATTTGAAAAGATTCAAATTCATTTTTTGCAGCTTTTATAATAGCTTCAGGCGCTCCGGTTAAGGGGTCAGACTGACTGATCCTTTCAAGGCCGCTCAAAGCTGTAAGCATTACTTCAGGCGGCTCAACATTATTAGTACAAAAATTAAAAACCGTACTAACAACAAATAAAAGAATTGTAATTTTTAAAGAAGTTATTCGAGTCATAATAATTTGGATTTAGTTAAAAAGATTAATAATGGAAAATATTAAAGGAAAAAATAAAATAATTAAAGTAAAAATACTAAAATTAACCATTGATCCATCAATATTATATCACTAATTATTGATAAAATAAGAGAAATGGTATTCGGGTACTTTTATTATTATATTTTCTATATTTGCGAAAAATTTATAAACCTTAACCTTAATCAATATGTATTGTAATCAATGTCAGGAAGTTTCAAAGAATGTAGCCTGTACCAATCGTGGTGTATGCGGAAAAATTGATGAAGTAGCAAATTTGCAGGATTTACTTATTTACTTATGTAAGGGTCTGTCGCAGGTAGCAATTGCAGCCCGTAAAGAAGGTGTTGACACTAACAAAGCAGACAAGTTTATTGTCAGTGCACTTTTCATGACTATCACCAACGCAAATTTTGACAGTTCGTCTATAATCAATGCAATAAAAGAATGCATAAAAAATCGTGATGAATTAAAGAAAAAACTACAAATTAGTTTTTCTGAGGACTGGATTAACTGGACAGGTACAAGTGACGGAGATTTTAAAGAAAAAGCTTTACATTGTGGAATTCTAAGCTATGATCAGGATGAGGATATCCGTTCCATGAAACAATATGTAGTTTATGGATTAAAGGGAATGGCTGCATATACTGAACATGCTTTTAATCTTGGATTTGAACAGGATGATATTTATGAGTTCATTCAGGAAGGACTAGTCATGACAACCCGGGAGCAGGATATAAAATCAATGGCTGACTGGCTTATGCGAACCGGTGAATTTGGTGTAAAAGCAATGGCTTTACTGGATAAAGCCAATACATCCACCTATGGGGACCCGGTAATATCGCAGGTAAAAACCGGAGTTGGCAAAAACCCTGGTATTCTTGTCAGTGGTCATGATTTAAAAGATTTGGAGGACCTGTTAATTCAAACTGAAGGAAAAGGTATTGATATTTATACTCATTCAGAAATGTTGCCTTCACATGCATACCCGTCTCTCAAAAAGTTTAAACATCTCACCGGAAATTATGGAGGTGCATGGTATCAGCAATTGGATGATTTTGAAAAATTCAACGGACCGGTAGTTTTTACCACCAATTGTCTTGTTCCGCCGCGTAAATCAACTACATACAACAACAGGATTTTTACAACAAATGTAACAGGTATGCCTGACTGGAAACATATAAGCAATAAATTGCCTAATGGCCAAAAAGATTTTTCTGAAGTTATTGAACTGGCAAAAAGCTGTCCTCCGCCAACAGAAATTGAAAATGGAGAATTAACCATTGGTTTTGCTCATAATCAGGTGCTACAACTTGCTGATAAAATTCTGGAAGCTGTTAATTCAGGGGCTATTAAAAAAATGGTGGTAATGTCAGGATGCGATGGACGGCATAAAAGCCGTGAATACTATAAGGACTTTGCTTTAAATCTTCCGGAGGATACTGTTATCCTCACTTCGGGCTGTGCAAAATATCGTTATAACAAACTTAATCTTGGTACTATTCAGGGTATACCACGAGTACTCGATGCAGGTCAGTGCAATGATTCTTATTCATGGGCACTGGTAGCTTTAAAGTTGAAGGAAGTATTGGGACTGCAGGACATCAATGATCTTCCCATAGTGTTCAATATTGCATGGTATGAACAAAAAGCAATTATTGTACATTTGGCACTGCTGTACCTTGGAGTTAAAAATACTCTCATAGGCCCTACCCTTCCGGGATTTTTGACACCAAATGTGCTTAATCTGCTTCAGGAACAATTCGGGATCAAAACAATAAGCAGTGTTGATGAAGACCTGTATTCATTAGGCCTAAATTAATACAGTACATTGGATAAAAGCAGGATCAACAGATCCTGCTATTGTTTTGTTAAAGAAAAGTCCTTTTTAGTATGTTATTTTGTAACATTGATTTCAAAATATTAGTTTAACTATTCCATAACTATTATTACAGAATTCCTGCATTAAACATTAGGGCAGTATTTATTTTTTAACTACTTTTATACATTAAATTTTTTATATTTTATAAATAGCTGTTAATCAATGGATTTATTAGAAAAAATTAAAAATACAGCAAAAGTTCTGAATCAGAAAATAGTTTTTCCTGAAAGCAATGAAGAAAGAACCTTAAAAGCTGCCGATATAATTATTGAAGAAAATTTAGCCCGCATCATACTAATAGGGGATAAAGATAAGATTATGGCAGATGCTTCAGCTTATGGATTAAGGAACATAGATCGGGCCGAAATAATCAATCCCCTGGATCATAAAAAAAAGAAAGCTTATATTGATCTTATGATGGAATTAAGGAAGAATAAAGGATTATCAAAAGATGAAGCTTCAAAACTAATACTTAACCCCTTATATCTTGCTGCTGTGATGATCAAAGCCGGAGATGCTGACGGGGAAGTTGCAGGTGCGTCAAATTCAACCGGTGATGTATTGCGTCCTGCATTCCAATATGTTAAAACTATGCCCGGAATAAGTGTTGTTTCGGGTGCTTTTATTATGATATTAAAAGATAAAGAGTTTGGTAATAACGGATTAATGGTTTTTGCCGATTGTGCAGTCCATCCTGACCCTACAGATAAGGAACTAGCTGAGATAGCTGTTGCCACTGCAAAAACCACTAAAGATATAGCCGGCATTGAGCCTCTGGTGGCAATGCTTAGCTTTTCGACAAAAGGGAGTGCAAAACATGATTTTGTTGATAAAGTGGTAAATGCCACGAGATATGCAAAGGAAATTTATCCTGAATTAAAAATTGATGGTGAACTTCAGGCAGATGCGGCAATAATTGCTAATATTGGAAAGAGTAAGGCTCCGGGAAGTGAAATTGCAGGAAAAGCAAATGTACTTATCTTCCCTGATCTGCAATCAGGAAATATTGCATATAAACTAGTTCAGCGTATGGCCCATGCTGAAGCCATAGGCCCGATATTGCAAGGCATGGCAGCACCTGTCAATGATCTTTCCAGAGGATGCTCTGTGAGTGATATTGTTAACCTTACTGCCATTACAGCAAATCAGGCAGCAGGAATGAAAAATAACATTAAGTAAAATTTAAATATTATGGCAGAATCATTAGAGGATTTCGCATTAAGAAAAAAAGCCCCCAGAAAAGGCACTATACAGAAAGTCTGCATAATTGGTTGCGGCAATATGGGCCAGGAAATTTCCCGGCTTGTAAGTCAGCATGGAATGGAAGTTATCTTTATTGAAACAAATGAAGAAAAAATTGCTGAAGTATTTGCCGAAATAGAGAAACAGCTTGATGAAAGCATTAACAAATGGGGTCTTACTGAAAGTGAGAAAAAGGTTATTCTCTCGCGAATAAAAGGTACTACAGATTATAATCTCATTAAGGATGTTGATTTAGTTATTGAAACAATTAATTCCAGAAAACCCGGAACAAATGTTGATATGTGGAAAGAAGTATTAAGCAAGGTGGAAGAATATGTGTCACCTGAAACTGTAATTACTTCGAATAATTCCACACTTATGATTTCGGAAATAGCCAGCGCTCTTAAGCATCCGGAAAGGATTGTAGGGTTGCATTTTATCACACCTGCCTCAACCGTTAAAATTGTGGAGGTTGTTCGCGGAGTTGAAACAAATGATGCATCTTATGATTTTGTGATCAAATTTGCAAAAATGATAGAGAAAACTCCAATAACCATTAATGAGTCACCTGGTCATATCAGTTCACGGCTGATTGTTCCTCTTATTAATGAAGCCTGTGATTTGATAATGGAGGGCGTGTCATCAGTACAGTGTATTGACCTTACAATGAAGATGGGGTATGGATTGCTTTATGGGCCTTTTGAAATGGCTGACAGGATAGGGCTTGATAAACTGCTTAAATGGATGGATAATCTTTATGCCGAATTCGGCAATCATCAATATAAACCCTCCCCCATTATTAAAAGACTGGTAAGGGCCGGATATTTTGGAAAGAAAAATGGAAGGGGTTTTTATAAATATGAAGAAGGAAAGATTATCGGACAGGCAATTGCGGCCACGGAATTCAAATAGTAAATAAGATTGGAGTGAAATAACTAAATTATTTTCAGATGAAGATTATTGTTTTAAATTGCGGGAGCTCATCAATAAAGTATCAATTATTTGATATGACAACCTCACATGTACTTGCTAAAGGTATTGTGGAGAAAATTGGCCTTTATGGCTCTTTTATCAAGCATGAGAGAGATGACGGTGAAAAAGTTAAGCTGGAAGGTGAAATACTCGATCATCAAAATGGATTAGAATATATCCTCGGGATATTAAGAAGCAAAAAATATGGCTCTTTAAAAAGTTTTGATGAGATTGATGCTGTAGGACACAGAGTAGTACATGGAGGTGAGACTTTTAAGGAAAGTGTTCTCATTACCACAAAAGTTGTTGAAAAAATTAAGGAATGTATTGATATTGCCCCTCTGCATAACCCTCCCAATCTGAAAGGTATTTTTGCCATGCAAACTCTTCTTCCTGAAATCCCTCAGGTTGCCACTTTTGATACTGCCTTTCATCAGTCAATGCCGGATTATGCTTATATGTATGCAATCCCTTACTCTTTATATCAAAAATTCGGTCTCAGAAGATATGGATTTCATGGTTCAAGTCATAGATACATATCTGAAAGAGCTGCTGAAATTCTTAAAAAGGATATTAAATCATTAAAAATCATAACCTGTCATCTTGGTAATGGCGCTTCAATTGCTGCAGTAAAGTATGGTTTATCAGTTGATACTTCCATGGGGCTGACGCCTGTTGAAGGTTTAATTATGGGAACACGTACCGGTGATCTCGATGTCGGAATTTTACTGTATCTCATGCAAAAAGAAGGGGTTGATGTTATCAACGCCAATACACTTGTAAACAAATTCAGCGGAATGCTCGGAATTACGGGAATTTCATCTGATATGAGAGAAATAGAGGATGCCGCAGATAAAGGAAATGAAAGGGCAAAGCTGGGACTGGAAATGTATCATTACAGGATAAGGAAATATATCGGATCATATGCTGCTGCAATGGAAGGAGTTGATACAATAGTATTTTCGGGGGGAATTGGTGAAAACTCACCTGAGTCAAGAGAAGAAATTTGTAAAGGTTTTGGATTTTTAGGACTCGAATTTGATCCTGAAGCAAACGCAGGAAAAAAAGGTATGGAAATAATAATCAGTAAACCGGGATCGAAGATAACTGCCATAGTTGTTCCTACAAACGAAGAGCTTGTCATTGCTAAAGATACAGAGAGGATCATCAGGAATTCTCAATAAACACACACATTCTTATACCTATGAAAATCAGTTCCCTGGAACAAATCATCAATACAGCCCGTTCCGGAAGGAAAAAAAGAATTGTGGTTGCTGCAGCAGATGATGAATTTGTTTTAAGTGCCATTCAGTCTGCTTATACACAAAAGATAGTTGAACCGTTATTGATTGGTGATGAGGATAAAATCAATAAAATAGCGCTGGAAAAAGGCTTTAATTCCCTGGAATGGGAAATTATAGATGAGAAAGATCCTTTGGCAGCAATTGACAAATCTGTTGAAATCATTAAAAATGGCAGGGCAGACATTCTTATGAAAGGAATGGTTTCAACAGCACCGCTTTTAAGGGCAATTTTGAATAAGGATTATGGATTGAAAAGAAATGAATTATTAAGTCATTTTGCTTTATTCAGTTCATCATTTTATCATAAATTATTCTGTATTACTGATGCAGGTATGAATATTGCTCCGAAAACAGAAGAAAAGGCATTAATAATAAAAAATGCTGTTGAAGTATTTAAAAAGCTGGGGCATCCCTGTCCAAAGGTAGCTGTTCTGGCCCCTGTTGAAATAGTTAATGAAAAAATACAATCTACTGTTGATGCAAAAAAGTTAAAGGAATTGAATCAACAGGGTGAAATTAGTGATTGTATCGTAGACGGTCCTTTTGCACTTGATAATGCAGTGTCAATTGAAGCTGCAAAGCAAAAAAATATTCTTTCAACAGTTGCAGGTGATGCAGATATCTTGCTCGTACCTGACCTTAATGCAGGTAATATTCTCTATAAATCACTGGTATTTCTCTCAGATGCTAAATCTGCTTCAATAATAACCGGAGCAGAAATCCCTCTTGTCCTGACATCCAGGGCAGACAACGAAATATCTAAATTACATTCTATTGCATTAGCGGCAATCGTTTAACAATAAGCAAATTATTATGGGACTCAGACAGATATTGGCTATTAATCCGGGTAGCACTTCCACAAAAATAGCTGTTTACAGCAATACTAAAATTGAATTCCTGAAAACCATCTGGCATCCGGTTGAAGAATTGCGAAAATATCCTAAAATATGCAACCAGTATGAATATCGAAAAGAAATTATCTTAAAGGAACTTTCTTATGCTCAAATTGAATTACACAGAATTGAAGCTGTTGTAGGTCGAGGTGGCTTGTTAAAGCCAATAAAATCAGGCATATACCTTATCAATGAAAGAATGAAAAATGACTTGAAATCTGATAAGCTTGGTGAACATGCGAGCAACCTTGGCGGACTTATAGCTGATGATATTGCAAAGAGTTTACCAAATGCAAAAGCCTATATTGCTGATCCGGTAGTTGTGGATGAACTGGAAGATGTAGCCAGGATTGCAGGCCATCCTGAATTTAAAAGATTGTCAATATTTCATGCACTTAATCAAAAAGCCATATCCCGTGCATATGCCCGACTTTTAAATAAAAAATATAGCGATCTTAATCTTATTGTAGCACATATGGGCGGGGGCATTTCCGTCGGGGCCCATCGAAATGGCAGGGTTATCGATGTTAATAATGCACTTGATGGTGAAGGCCCTTTTTCTCCCGAAAGATCAGGAACAGTTCCGGCAGGTCAGCTCATTAAAACTTGTTTTAGGGAAGGTATGACTAAAGAAGCTGTTCTGAAAATGATCAATGGTGAAGGCGGACTAATGGCCTTTTTCGGAACAAACAGCGCTTATCAGATTGAATTGATGGCACTTGAAGGAGATGAACAGGCCCGGCTCATTCAGGATGCACTGTCATATCAGGTTGCAAAAGAAATTGGCGCAATGGCGGCAGTCCTGCATGGTGAAGTGGATGCAATAATCCTTACAGGTGGTATTGCTAATAATACAATGGTAGTTGAATACATAAAAAAAATGGTTTCCTTCATTGCCCCGGTTATCATTTATCCGGGCGAGGATGAAATGCATGCACTTGCAATGAACGGACTACTTGTTTTAAAAGGAGAAATTGAAGCCAAAGAATACAGCGAGGAAAATATGGTTTAAGGAGTGGTCAAAGCTACCTGCAAAATTTTGCCATTAAAATAATTATGGCCTTTAATAGCAAACTCTCTTATAAATGAAGCCATTCCCTGAGCAGTTGTTGCAGCTTTATACCCCGGAAAAGCTTCTCTTAACATAGCTGTATCAGCCGACCCCAAAGAAAGACAATTAAAGCTGATATTAGAATGTTTAAATTCTTCAGCCAGACATTCGGTCATTATCGCTAAAGCACCTTTAGATGCACTGTAAAATGATAAGCCCGGAAATTTTAAGGTTCCCTGGACACCACCCATACTCCCGATATTAACAACGTGGGCATGCCCTGCCTGTCTTAATAAAGGCAAAAGTTCTTTTATTAAATTAACAGGGGCCAGAAAATTCACATTAAGCAGCTGGTGCATATCTTTCTGAGATGTCTCATGAAAAGACCGGTTGACAAGATAACCGGCATTGTTTATCAGGATATCGATTTTATTAAAAGATCCGTGAATTAGCTTTGTGATCCTCAAAATCTCAGAATGTTCAGAAAGATCCCCCGCAATAGTGATACAACGGGATGAGTTATTTAAAGCAAATATTCTTTTTTCTACTTCTTTTAATCTTTTTTCATTCCTTGCAATGATAATGATAGAATGACCGCCTTCAGAAGCCATCTGAAAAGCAAGTTCTGCCCCTATCCCGCCGCTTGCACCGGTAATAATAATATTCATACTTTAGGAGAATTAAAACATTGATCCTGTTATGCCATTCTTTCAAAAAGAAGTCAGTATAAAAATATTTTTCACATAAACATGAAAGTGGTTTTTCATGATAAGAAGGACAAATTACAAAGTATCCGGTTAATATTTTCAAATTATATAAGCAAATATAGAAAATGTTTTTATTAGTAATGGTCCCTAAGACTAATAAGCAGGTTTAGTCAAAAAATATAGCTTATATAAAAAAGAAGTTAAAATAATGGATATACATTTGTATAAATTCTGTTATCTTTAATATCTTTAGGCTTTAGATTGATAATTATTAAGTTTTTTAACTAATCATATATCTCCATGAACTTTAAAACAACAGTATTTTTATCGTTTATATTACCTTTATTTAGCGGATCAATAATTTTTGCCCAAAAAACTGTTTTCCTTGATAATTGGTATAATCGGGAAACGCATGCAAAAACCGGTAAAATATTTCATTATACATGGGATGATACTGCCAACAGTGGTTTTTCTATTTTAGGAGAATTGTTTAAAGATAGAGGGGCACAACTGGTAACACTGGAAGAAGCCCCTTCAAAAGATAATTTAAAGAATGCTTCTGTTTATATTATTGTAGATCCCGATACAACCAGTGAGAACCCAAAACCTAATTATGTACAGCCTTCAGATATAAAAGCTGTAAAAAAATGGGTGAAGCAGGGCGGTGTTCTTTTATTAATGTCTAATGACGGGCCAAACGCGGAGTTTACAAATTTTAACAAGCTGGCAATGGAATTTGGTTTCTGTTTTATACCCATAACTTTAAATCCTGTAATTAACAGAGACTGGGAAATGGGTGCAGAAACAAAACTTCCGGTGCATCCGCTGTTTAAAGGAGTTAAAAAAATATATTTAAAGGAAGTGGCCCCTATTGTATTATCAAAAGGGGCAAAGCCACTGGTATATGATGGAGATACAGATAACATATTTATTGCGGAAACAAACTATGGAAAGGGATATGTATTAGCCATCGGCGATCCGTGGCTTTACAATGAATACACAGATCACAGATATCTGCCGGAAGATTTTGATAATGATAAAGCTGCAATCAACCTTGTAAATTTTCTTTTGGATAAAGCTAAATAATAGCAATAAAGACGGCAGATTTTAAAAAATTCGGAAATTCGACATTATAATTTATATTTTATCGATTCAAAATTATAACAATGTTATTCTCTCAATGTTAAACCCAAAACATGAATTTGCCATGGCAATGATTCACGTAAGGAGTTTAATTAAGATTTAGTCGTATATATAAAAGCATAATTTAATTAACATGTTCCATAATTTGAAAAATCCGTTTAAAGCATTGTTTGTTATTATTATCTGCTTTTTTATTTCTTCATGTGCTGAAGATTACAATATGAAAAATGACTGGCTTCAATATCGAAAAGATGCAGGCCGTAGCGGATACACATCACATCAGATACCAGACAACCTTAATCCTAAATGGATTTACAACTTCTCTCCTCCTGACATCTCATGGACAGGAATTCATACAAGAATGACTTTTGACTATGCTTATCAACCTGTTATATCGGGCCGGACAGTCTATTTCGGGAATTCTGTGGATTGTTGTATTTATGCACTCGACAGGAAATCCGGAAAAATCAGGTGGACTTACTATACTGATGCGCCTGTTCGTTTTGCACCCTTAATTTATAGAAAAAAGCTTTATGCTTCGAGTGATGATGGTTTTATCTATTGTTTAAAATCCGCTTCCGGTAAATTAATCTGGAAAAAATGCGGGGGCCCAAAACAAGACCTGATCCTGGGAAATGAAAGAATGATGTCGAGATGGCCTGCCAGAGGCGGCATTGTAATAAAAAACAATGTTTTATACGGAGGTGCCGGAATATGGCCCTCGGAAAAAATCTATATCTTTGCACTTGACCCTAAAAATGGAAATATAATTTGGCAAAATGATTCCTGCGGTGAAAAAGAGATGCCACAACCTCATGGCGGGGCAGTCGCAAAAAGCGGGATCTCCGCACAGGGATATTTTGCTGTTGGCGGGGATAAATTGTTTATTCCGACAGGAAGGGCAGTCCCGGCTGCAATGAATATTGAAACAGGAAGCCTTGAATATTTTCATCTTCAGGAATATAGAAATATTGGCGGATCTGATATTATTGCAAATGACTCCTTCTTTTTTGCCCCAAGCGGCAATTCAAGAGATCTTGATGAAATTAAAGGCGGAAGATATAGTTTCTTTAGAAATACTGACGGGAAAATAATACCGAAAGAATTAAAGGCCGAATCAATAGTCTTAAGTCCCGATTTTTTATATTGCATTAATAATGATTCATATAAAGTTGAAGCATATCCTTTAGATAAGATTATAACCAGCAGGGAAACAGTTGACAGAAGAGGTGAAAAAATAATTACTTACAGTTTATCTGAGCCGGCATGGTCCACTGACATAATAAAAGATAATGTTAAATCATTAATAGCTACAGGGAACAGATTAATTGCAGGTACTGAAACAGAAAAAGTCCTTATCATTGACAGCAGTGATGGCCGGCTTATAGCTGCATATAAGGTCAATGGCATCCCTTTGGGACTGGCTGTTGCTCAAAATTCTTTATTTGTAAGTACAGATAAAGGAATTATTTATTGTTTTGATGCTAACTCTGGTAAAAATCCTATTATACACTATAATAATTATACACGATTTGATCATAAATCT
The DNA here is from genome assembly GCA_964563105.1 of uncultured Bacteroidaceae bacterium. GTDB lineage: Bacteria > Bacteroidota > Bacteroidia > Bacteroidales > CAYVTV01. The sequence continues at coordinate 3,474 of CAZLXM010000095.1, read as the reverse complement.
CAGGATTTATATGTAAACGCAGCAACTGAAATTATTTCAAAAAGCGGAATAACAGGTGGATATTGTTTAGACCTTGCCTGTGGTGACGGAAGTCTTATTTATGAATTAGCGAAAACAACAAATCTGAAAATAATAGCTCTTGAAAAAGATAAAAGAAAAGTGGATATCGCAAGAAATAAGTTAAACAGATCAGGACTATACGGTAAACGGGCAGTTATTTTTCATGGGGACAAAAACACTGTTCCCCTGCCCGATTATTTTGCGAATCTAATCATTTCCCAGAAGTCTGTGGACACTGGTATTCCCGAGGATCCTGAACCTGAATATCTTCATTTTCACAGACCCTGTGGAGGTAGAATGATAACAGGGGACCCTGGCGAAATGAAGATATCTGTAAGAGGGGCACTTGATGGTTCCGGTCAATGGACACATCAATATCACGATCCGGCAAATACTGCAATATCCGAAGATTTTATAGTAAATGGAAACCTGGAAATGTTATGGTTTAAAGATTCGGACTTTGATATGCCATCCAGGCATGGCCGCGGAGTAGCCCCCTTATTTAAAGACGGGTTGCTATTTGTTGCCGGAAATGACTGGATACGCACGGTTGATGCTTATAATGGCCATGTCATTTGGGAATATTATATTAAAGATCTTATGTCAGCCTATGACCAGGAACATCTTTCAGGAACAGCCATTACACATGGAAACTGGTGTATAGAAGGGGAAAAACTGTATGTTAGAAGAGGTTCCTCCTCATATAACAGGTCAGCTAAAGATTGTTATGTTCTTGATATTAAAACAGGATCAAGGATAAGAACATACAAAACTCCAAATGAAGGATACTGGGGGTATATTGCAGTTAAGGACGGAGTACTTTATGGAACCGTTGCAAATGAAGAACATACCGTAAAATGGGGATGGATGGAAAGTGATATGAACAACCTTTTCAGTGAATCATCCAGTCTCTTTGCTATTGATGTATCAACAGACGAAGTAATTTGGGAATATAAGGCCAAACATTCAATACGACATAACACAATTGCTATAGGTAATGACGTGATATATCTTATTGACAGGCCACTTGCGGATATGGATCATTTATACAGGAGAGGCCTTAATGGACAATTAAAAGCCGGAACATTAGTTGCCTTAAATGCTAAAACAGGAAAAATTTTATTTCAAAAAAATGAAAATATTTGGGGAACTCTCCTTATACTTAGTGAAAAACATAATAAACTGGTTATGTCTTACAGTGATTTTCGTTATACCCTCCCTTCTGAAAAAGGAGGTAAACTGGCTGTCCTTGATCCGAATAACGGGAATATAATCTGGGAGTCACAAACCAGGAAAAACCTGCCTCCAGGTTTTTCAAGTTCAAGTCGTTCCAGACCTGTAGTAAATGACACTATTATTTTTTATGAACCGGAAACCTTTAATCTTTTTACAGGTGAAATTATTGATAATACTTTTCAGCGTTCATACGGTTGCGGGATAATTTCGGGTTCTAAAAATATGCTCTTTTTTCGTTCCGCTACTATGGGATATTACCATTTCGATAATAAGGAAGCGGGTATTCAGAACTATGGCGGAATAAAACCAGGTTGCTGGATAAACATAATACCTTCAGGAGGCCTCGTGTTCATGCCGGATGCTACAAACAGATGTGATTGCAGTTATTTAATGAAATCCTGGATCACACTAAAACCTAAAAAAATATAATTTATAATACAGGAATATAATTTGTAAAATAAATAACTTGATAAGTTGTTCATTAAGAAAAATAAAAAATGATGTTTGTAAGATTAACACTTCTGTTCACAATTTTTATAAATATTGCAAATGCCCAGTATTATGACTGGCCAATGTGGAGGTACGATCATGGAAGATCTGCCTCCACTCCCGAAAAACTTGCCGACAAACTTTATCTCCAATGGCAGGTTCAGTACACTCCCAGAACACCGGTATGGGATGATCCGCTGAACCAGGATATGATGAAATACGACAGAATTTTTGAACCAGTCATTGCAGATGGCAAATTGTTTGTAGGTTTTAATGATCAGGATAAAGTAGTTGCACTGGACCTTTCTTCCGGAAATGAATTATGGCATTTTTACACTGATGGTCCCGTACGTTTGCCTTTAGCTGAAAATAAAGGAAAAATTTATTTTACCAGTGATGACGGATATTGTTATTGTTTAAATGCCGGTTCAGGAGAACTGTTATGGAAGAAAAACCTCGCCCCGGCCCCCAATAAATTAATCGGAAATCGAAGAATGATATCTATGTGGCCGGCTAGAGGAGGAATTGTAATAAAAGATGACATTATTTATACCGCATCGAGTATTTTTCCTCTGATGGGAACTTTTATCTTCGCCCTGAACGCATCTGACGGTGAAATTATCTGGAAAAATGAAGAAACAAGCAGCAACTACACCCTTCAGCCGCATAACTCTCCGGCATTTGCAGATGTTGCACCACAGGGATGTTTCACAATAAGCGGGAATAAACTAATGGTAGCCGGGGGAAGATCCGTACCCGCTGCATTTGACCTTAATACAGGTGAAAAACTATATTATTTTCCGGCCAAATATAATCATACCGGGGGCGCTTATAATTTTGCAAATGAAAAAGTATTTTTCAACCATCACAGGGAACGAATGACCTCAATGTATGATATACAAACAGGAGAAAGAATAAAAGCAAGAGCAGGTGAATATCCGGTAATTGATGAAAACAGAATTTATTTTTCAGGAGATAAACTTCAGGCTGCTTATTTAAATCCAAAAAATGAATTGAAAACTCTTTGGGAATTCCCTGTATCAGCAAATAATGACCTCATTAAAGCCGGAGACTGCCTGTATGCTGCTGATAGCAATGGAAAAATCACTGCAATAAACGTTAAAAATGATCAGCCTGAAAAACTTTGGGAAATAAATACCGGAAGAAATATTGAACGCTTACTGGCTGCCAACGGAAAACTTGTAACTGTATCAGAAGACGGGGCAATTATGGTATTTGGGGACAAAAAAGTCGATAACGTTATTACTCATCAAAAAACAAAATCAATAACAACAGGCATTTCAAACTTAAGCGCTAAAATCCTGAATGAAACAGGAATTAGCCAGGGTTATGCAACCGTGTACGGATCGGAAAATTACGAACTGCTCACTGATCTGGCAGCTAATACAGAACTTAAAATTATTGTTTTGGATAATGATCATCAACAAATTGAAAAAAGCAGAAGATATTTCGATAACCTGGGAATACCGGCAAGCCGTTTAGCTTTCCTGAATTATGGCCTTACCCAAAAATATTTACCAAAATACTATTCATCACTGACTATTATCAATGATCCTGTTTTTCCTGATAACTACAATGAAAGTTCATTATCACGGATATATGAATCCGTAAGGCCATATGGAGGCAAAATATGGTTCAATTTGAAAAAGAAAGATCAAAAAAAGCTGT
>CAZLXM010000094.1:0-15383 GCA_964563105.1 uncultured Bacteroidaceae bacterium | reverse complement strand
CAAAAGCTTTTTGCCTCTTTTTTTGACTGATGTAACATTATATATCTTTTTGTCTTTCATTATGTAAGAACAAAAGGATGTAGTATCGGGGAATAAATAGTCAGTTCCGTTTATTTTGTCAGAAAAATGTAGGTTTTTACCGTCTTTTCCTATTTCGTAACTGAAATAATTATTGTCTATAATAATACCTGAATTCGGGTTGTGTTTACATCCTACAAGTATTATTAGTCCAAGGAGGAGTATTATTAGTTTTGAGATATTTCGCCCTATATGTTTTTTTTGCATATTTAACCTGCTATGTGCCAAAAAAATCCCGCGATTTTATTACTACTATTTAATAATTTTAAAAACAAATAAAGTGTTTTTTTAAATATAATATTGACTTAATCTAATTTATCGAGCATTTTCATTAAAGTGTCAACTATTTTTACCGATGCTTCATATTCAAATCTGTTGGTCCATGATTCATAACCACCCCATTCATGTTGCCTTGGGGTTGGAAGATAACCATAGTAACCATTTGCAATTGATATGGTAAATACTGGCTTGTGTTTACTTTTAGCCTTAATTTCCAGTCCTGTTTCCGCGAAAGTTTCAAATGGAATAGTAGTTATGGCCAGGTTTCCTATTTTAAAAGACTGCAGTAATATGTTAATATTATCGGGCATATCAAGGCGTCTTAATAAGCTTTCATTATAGTGTTTTAAACTGCCATGGGGGCCCACACGCACATCAGGTTCTGTTAATATATTTTTTGCCCGTTCAACCATTTTATTATCGGGTTTTCTTACTTTGAGAGTAAGTTCTTCTTGAACGGATTGTAATTTTATCCAATCGTAATGTATTATTTTATCATAAACTCTCATTACTTCCTTTGCGACATCATTTGCAACAATTTTCATTCTTGCATATGGCGGATAACTCTGTCCGGGATCAGCATAATTTATATTATTTACATCTCCGGACGTTCCGTTGGACATTATTCCAGCAAATGGAGGGTCCTGCCGGCCGGCCCCCAGCAAGTCCTGGATACGGTCTGCAAATACTGCAAAATAATCTGCTGATATATGACCTTTGGAAACTCCACCAACATAATGCAATGAGTAATTTGCAAATAATGCAATTGGCCTTCCTTCAATAGATTGGACAGAAATTACTGATACCTGAGGGTCTGGTTCACCGGCAGGTTTAACAATATTAGGATTAAGTCTTCCCGGATTCATCATAACTTTATCTTCTCCTCCATAAGGATTAGGTACCGGGCTGCCAGGTTTCATGAACCAACGGCGGATGAATACATGTTCAGGGACATTTCCAGCCCCCCAGCCAATACGTGCAGGTTCAAGATTGAAAATAGCTTTTTTTACTACATCAGCTATTCGCCTGATAATGAACTTTTGATAATCATTAAAAGGTTGAGGGCCTGTGGCATATACAATTGAATGACTATGAGTAGATGAAACCATAACATTTTCAGAAGGCAAACCGTTTTCTTCGTAAATTATTCGTTTTGCTTCATCAATTAAGTCGCGGTTTAATCCTATTATGTCAACTACAACAAAAGCTATCCTTTTTTCGCCGTCATCTAAAACTATGCAGCGCGCATGTAACTCATCATGAATAGTTATAATGTCAGGACTACTACGCATTTCTATATTCATCCAGGGAGATGTGTTTACGATTGCAGCACCTGCTTTTAATATCTTTTTTGGCTCCTGTTGTATGGACCCTTTTTCACTGTATAAATTATTTATGGGCAAGCCATGAAGTAAAAATATGAGCAGACAGGTATAACAGATTATATTCTTATAAACAGTCATAATATTTTAATTTAAATTTAATAATACAATAACCCGTTATGCGATGGGATTTTATTAATAGCAAAATAAATAAAGATTGTATACTCTGCTGAATTTCAATTTTTTAAAGTAAATATTCACTCATAAAAACTTTCTTACCATATATAATCTAACGACTAATTTCGACAAGTTTTTTTACATAACAAAATCTTTTTTAAAGCTGATATTGATTTTTATTATTATCCAAAGGGATTTAAAACACTTGATTACAAGGCGATTACATTAATCTTTTTAGAGGGTCAATGAGGATTGACAGTAACAATTGCCTGTTTGGGAATTATAATTTACTTAATTCGCAAAATAATTTTTATATCGAATTCACTTTAATTATCAAATTTGAATAATATAATCAACTTCAGTTTGACTTCCGGGAGCATAAATAATAATTTTATTCTTTGTTAATTTTATCACCCTCCAGTTATTGGCTTCAGCTACCCTTCCAAAACAGCCGGTCATTACCTGTATTACCTTGTTCCCGTTTGAGAATGAATAGCTGTTAATATTATTTGTATGTCTATGACCAACAAAAAGCAGACGGGTTGAAGAATGTTTTTCTAAAACATTTAATATGTTATAATAATTATTTTTTTGGGAATATGTTGCTATTGGTTCACTTAAAATTTCTTTATTATCAAATTTTTCAATAGGTAGTGGTATATGCATAAAAATTATTTCAACATCAGATTTAGAGGCATTCAATTGATCATCCAGCCATAGCAGCTGGTACTGATCCATCAAAAATGGCAATGCCGGGTCAGAGAGTTCTTTTGTTCCATAATAGCCATTATCAAGAAATATTAAACGGAAAGTAGTTGTATCAATTGTAAAAATCCGGCTATAATAAGTTCCATCCTTAAAGCAGTTAACATTTTTCATCCATGTGGCCCGGGCACGATCTGCACTAAGCTGATTGTTAGTATATTTAAGTTCGGGACTTACAAAAAAGCTGGCGATATCATGATTTCCAAGCGTAAGAAAAACCGGTACATTACAAACATCCAGCAGGCGGGAATATTGTTCGACTTGTGTTCCGAGTACGCCGTGAGTTTCTGTTTGAGCTTCAAAATAATCAATATTATCACCTGTGATTACAATAAAATTACTTCCGGTCCTTTTAGGAATTGTTTTTAAAAACTCAGTCAATCTTGGTGTGTTATTTCCAAAATGCTGTCGTTTTTCAATAAAAAAAGGATGATATGCAGTAAGGTTACATACGTGCGGATCAGAAAGATGTATGAAAGTGATTGTGTCATCACCTGGAAAAGCATCTATTGAAGCGGATGTAATACTGGTAAGAGAAATGAAAAATATCAGTAACAGGACAGAGAAATAAATTTTTATATTTTGCATAGCTTAAAATTTTAAGAGATTTATTGTATTTAAATGAGATTACAAAACTGTTTATACAAAAATAATTTTAATTATTATCATTATAACATTATACTATTCTGATGGTTCTTAAATTTAATTATTTTCCAATATTAAAGTCAAACCCCCATTTATCTATTTCCTTATTATGAAGACAGATATATGGGGGTTTTAATTGAGATTAAAGATATTGTAATAAATCCATTGATTTCAGGTTTTCATAATTCCTGAATACTAAAGTTATACTACAGGTATAATTTGTCAGCTTAATTTTCAATAAAAATATAAGCTAATATCCCGGATTTTGTTCAAGTGCAGGATTATCAATTATTGTTTCTTCATGAATTGGCCATAAATAATCTCTTTGAGGATTAAATTTTCTTGTTTGAACCACTTCTCCCTTGTAATTTAGTGCGGTAGCATTCATTACAACTTCAGCAGTTTTCCATCTGCGAATATCATGGTAATATTGGGATTCTGCTACAAGTTCAATTCTTCTCTCAAGCCTTATTAGATCTCTCATTTCACTTTTAGATAGATTTTCAGGTAGTTCAGGCATACCCGCACGGATGCGAACTTGATTTATTGCATCGTAGACTGATGCATCGGGACCGGAATCTTCATTTCTTGCCTCTGCATACATAAGAAGAACATCAGCATAACGAATAAACACATAATCAATTTCTGATTGAACAACATCTGGTCGAACAACGTCATCTTTATAGGATGTATATTTCTTCAAACCAAAGCCTGTCCCATAATAAAAGCCTTCAGGTCGTATTATACCCCTAAACATATGTCCGGGAAGAACAATAGTTTTTTTGAGGCGGGGATCTCTGTTTTCGTATGGATTATCCGGATCATATAAAGGTGATTCGTCAATAGTCAATCCATCTATCATTAAATAACTATTAACTAAGTCTAAAGTTGGAACTACGTTTTGTTGTTGTACAAGAATCACATCAAAAGAATTATAAAATTCAGGGGCTTTAAACTGAGCGCTGAATATAACTTCTTGATTTCTTTCATTTTCCAGCATAAACAGACCTCTATAATCCGGGAAAAGTTCATATTTATTTAAATCTATCACCTCTTTTGCTGCTGAAGCAGCTTCAGACCAACGGCTTTCATATAAAAGAACTCTTGCTTTTAATGATAAAGCAGCTCCTTTTGTTGCCCTGCCAATATCAGCACCGGAATATGAAACCGGAAGATATGATCCTGCTGTATTTAAATCTGTCAGTATCTGGTCAAGAACTTCCTGCCTTGTATTGCGGGGCAAACTTCTTTGTTTGCTAAAATCAGGAGCTTCAAGAATTAAAGGAACACCTCCAAAATATTTTACCAGATTTGAATAATAAAAAGCTCTCAGAAATAAGGCTTCACCTTTTAATCTTTTGATCAGTTCAGGGTTTAACTGTACTTTATCAACATTATCCAAAAAATAGTTTGCCCTGCCAATCCCTTTATAATTTGCAGCCCATTTAGCTTTGAATCTGGTATCATTACCAGCATCATGTTGCCCTACATCTGTTGGTGAATCACCACCAAAACTGTAAGTGTTAGGTGTTAGATTGTCTTCTCTAAAATGCCTTGTTGTACCAATCTGATCATCTCTCAGTACTGCATAACATCCATTAAGGGTGGATATTACCTGACTTTCATTTATCCACCAGTTACCTTCATTATACTGATCAGTTGCAACGGTATCCAGGAAGCTTTCACTACATGAATAAAACTGTAGAACTAAAAATAATGTTCCTAAGCTATATATAATGTTTTTCATTGTCTTAAGCATTAATTAATTTAAAAAATAATGTTACATCCTATTGAATAAATCTTAGTACTTGGATATTCGTTCAGGTTCTCCTGTAAAATATTCCTTTCAGGGTCAGTGAGTTTATATTTTGCAATGGTCAAAAGATTTTGTCCGTTCAGATATACTTTAAGAGTGCTGATATTAGCCTTGTTGAGTAATTTTGATGATATATTATATGTTAGCTGTAAATTTTTCATTCTTAAATAGGATGCATCCTGTAGCCAAAAGGTGGAGTTTTGTGAATTTATTTGTGTCCCCCTTACCGGTTCAAATAGTCTTGGATATTTTGCATTTGGTTTTTCCGGTGTCCAGCTATTTTCGAACATATCCTTTGTTATACCTGCCCCGTTGTGATTTCCGAAAGCCCAATTACCCCAGGGATACATATCAATTCCGCCAACCCCCTGGAAAAATGCATTTATATCAAATGATTTATATCCAAAATCGATATTAAAACCATAGGTAATTTTTGGTGTTGATCTGCCCATGATTATCATATCTTTTACATCTATAATACCATCTTTATTAATGTCACGGTATTTTATATCTCCCGGTGCGGTATGTTCATGTTGAAAAGCATGATTTTCCACCTCTTCTACTGTTTGAAATAAACCATCTGCCTGATAACCATACCATGAGTTAACCGGATATCCGGCCTTAATAAGTCTTAAGGGGCCATATCTGTTAGTGGTATATTGCTCATCTCCACTCATATACTCAACATTATTTTTTACAAAACCAATTTGTCCTGCAATTTTATAATTAAAATCGCCAAGCATTTTTGAATGACCCACCGCTATTTCAATTCCTTTATTCGACATATCGTATAGATTTGTCAATGGACCAGAGAGGTCCCCAACCTGGGCTGGAACGTTTATTCGGGTTAATATGTCAGATGTATATTTATTGAAAAGATCAATATTGAGTTGCAAAGCACCTTTCCATAAACTCGCATCCAGGCCAAGATTTGTTACAGTGGTTGTTTCCCATGAAATATTCGGGTCTGATATTGCAGTTATTGCAGCGCCTGAGGCAACAGCATTATTTAAAATAATTCCCTGATTTAAATTAATATTACTTAAAAAGGTATATAGGCCTATATTCTGATTTCCCAATTGTCCCCAGGAAAACCTGAGCTTTAAATTATCCAGTGAATGCACGTTGGCCATAAACGCTTCTTCATTAACTCTCCATCCGGCAGAAAAAGAAGGGAAAAAGCCCCAACGGTTTCCTTTAGCAAAACGGGAAGATCCATCATAACGGAAACTCGCTTCAAATAAATATTTTTCTAAAAAGTCATAATTCACTCTTCCGAAATAAGACATTAGTCTGGATTCGTTTGATGTTCCGGATACATCTTTATTTTCAATTCCTGCATTTATTTCTGTCAGTTCATTCCCAAGAAAGCCTTCAATATAAGCCCCAAAGCTTGAATTGTAAAAAGCTTCCCTGCTGAATCCTAATAATAAATTAACATTATGATTATTTGCAAAAGTTTTACCCCATCCAAGGGTGTTAAAGAAATTATTACTCCAGTTATTGTTGTTTTTTCGTTCTACATGTCGTGCTTTCGGGCTGCCGCCATTTTGATTTCCAGGGATATCGGGAGCTAATGGACTGTATAAATAAATTTCAGGATTCCAATTATATGAATTTATATCGTATTTATTTACTGCAAAATTGGCCTTATATTTTATATCAAGAGGGAGTGTGTATTCCATATTAAGATGAATGAGGCCACGTTGTGTATAAGTTTTCAGATAAGTTTCGTATGCAGATGCAAGCGGATGCCAAAATACATTATATCCCGGAACAGCAACCCATTTGTCACCATAGTTGCCATTAGATAATATATTAGGTATAATTGGAAGTGGCCTGGTTACGCAATTAGCAAAAAAGCTGCTCATTCCGCTGTGAGGTTCTCTTTTATACCAGTATGACCCGGTAACATTAACTCCAAATTTAAGTCTGTCGGAATACTTATATATAATATTGGAATTTAATGAATATCTTTTTGCTGAAGTGCCAATCAATACTCCTTCCTGATCCAGATATCCTATTGATGTCGAGTATTTTATATTTTCAGATCCCCCGGATAAACGAAAATTATGATCCTGAATAGGGGTGGTAGAAAATACAATTGAAAGCCAGTCTGTATTGGGATACTTATCCGGGTCAGTCCCATTTCTCCATTCGTCTATAAGTGCATCAGAGTATAGGGGAGGTTGCCCGTCATTAATTGCCGACTGATTCCTGGAGATCATCCAGTCAACTGAATTCGTTACCAAATCAGGTAAATAAGTTGCCTTTTGCCAGCCATAATAGCTGTTTAGTTCAGCTCTCATTTTTCCGGTTTTTCCTTTTTTTGTAGTTATAATTATAACTCCGTTTGCAGCTCTGTTTCCATAAATAGCAGCAGAGGCTGCATCTTTTAAAACAGAAATATTTTCAATATCATTAGGGTTAATATCTCTCAAACTGAATTCAATACCATCAACGAGTACAAGAGGGTTGTTATCATTGAAAGTCCCAATTCCCCGAATACGTATTGTAGCATCATCTGATCCTGGCTGACCTCCGGGCTGGTTAACGTATAAACCTGATAAGCCTTGCAAAGCCTGGCTTGAATTAGTCAAAGGCCTGCCTTCAATGAAATCGGAATTAACTGTAGCTACTGAACCGGTTAATGTTACTCTTTTTTGTATCCCATAGCCAACCACTACAACTTCATCCAGGCCCATAGCTGCTTCCCTCATAACCACATCTATTTTAGTAAGATCACCTGCCAGGACTTCCTGGGTTGTCATTCCGACAAATGAAAAAACAAGGGTAGAATTTTCCGGAACGTTAGATAAAATATATCTGCCATTAGAATCAGATATTGTTCCCAGCGAAGTGCCTTTAACAAGGATTGTTACACCGGGCAATGAGTTCCCGTCTTCATCGGTAATAGTACCGCTAATTTGTTTTTGTTGAAGTTCAGACTTAGGTTTTGCTTTTAGCATTTTCAGCTCATTTGCTTCTTTTTTAAATGAATTGTTGTTATTCTCAAAAGAAGCCTTTGTTGCCCCGGGATCAGCTGATGCTGCCTGCATACTCAATGTGCAGGCCAGAGCAATTATAAACGCAATTTTTAATTGCATGATCAGTTTTTTCAGAATTGGGTGATTATACACCCGAAAATGACAGTTCTTTTTCATGGTTTTGATTTGTTTTGATGGATTTAAAAAAGATTAGCAAATATAAAAATTCATTATTAAGTTTCTATTTTATTTGGGTTGTATTCAGGCAGGTTTTTAATAATGATTAAAAATCACGTAGTATTTTTAAGCCTATTGGATCCTTAATCCATTCATATAAATTTTAGAATTGGGAAGCAGCCTTTTTAATCTTTCAATATTTTCGCCGGACGTATCATTTACAAGAGCAAAGTTTTCAATTTCAATATTGCCAAGTTCATCAGGAATTATAAGTTTATTATTTTCATACTCATGGTTCCAAAGCTCGAGGATCCATATTTTATCAAGATTTAAAATAGTTTCAGGAATTTTATTATCGGATACCTGATACCAGCCATTTTTTCCTTCGTTGTACTTTTTCCCATTAATGTTAAGTTCTGTAGAGGGGAAAAAATCAATTATTTTTTGCTTTTCTTCAGCAGAAATTTTCCCTTCAATAAATAATTTTCCAATTCTTTTTGTTTTCAACCAATCCGGTATAAACACATCATTTTTAAAATGGAGGCCGAGTGAATAAATAACATCAAATTTTTTAAGATTCTCAGGAACATTAATAATATTTAGATCAATTGCCGGTTCGAATGTTGCGGATGGAATATTATTGGATTCCAGAATTTGATGCAGAGCGGACTGTTCCAGGTCTTTCTTTTTAATCATCCAGCTTATTTGAGGTGTCAGTGCAAAATTATCGGGATTCTGTTCAAGTCCAATGAAACCTGCCCATAATTCAAGCATAATTTCTTCGTTTTGAAGACCGTCATTTTTTATATACTTCAAATCTACTTTTACTATCTCCTCAGGCAGGGCTTTATCTCTATTCAATGTTTTTAAATTATTGCGTCTCCCGTCTTTATCATATGGGAAAAATTTGACAATCCAGCCATTTATAATTTGAGGGGCACCATATTTCTTTTTTGAATGGTATTTAAACATATTCCTCCAAAATCTCTTATTAATATTCCCTTTTGAGGCATTTATAAATTCTTTGAGTACCGGCTCCAACTCGTTAGTCCACCATTTTAAATTATAATCACCAAGCTTCCTGGTTTTATCAAGTATTTTTTTCCAGTCGTCAGTTGTTCCCAGTAGTTTTATTTCAGGAATGCCACAAATGACATACATCACTACAAATTCAAAATATGGCTCCATTGCTTCCATTATTGTAATTTCAGAAGCAACTTTTTCAATTGAACCGGTGGTTGAAAAGTCGCAGCTAAGGGTTTGTATCAATTCTTTTCCTGTATGTTCTGATATTTGTGATGTAAATTGAGGGAAAATATCTTCCCACTTTTGTGAGTCTTCCAATAAATTATCGTTTGTTTCTACAACTAATGATAATTTCCCGGAAAAATCAACAAAATATTTTCTCAGTTTTTCGGGATTTGCATTTACGTGTCTGGAAAATCCCTGACTTATTAAAAGCCATATTATATCAGGAGATAAAACAAAAGGGCGATGATCTGCATAAGCCTGATACATACCATAAAAAAATGAGTTATATCCAAAATTCACTAAACTATCAGGCGTAAGGCTTTTTGCAATAATATTATAGTTAAAGTCTATTTTATTTCGTTTAACTTCCCATTCAGATATTTTCGCATCCTTTAGGATCAGACTTTTATAAATATCTTCACTGGATCTCAAAAATAATAAATTATCAGGTTTTGAGAGTTTTTCAATTTCAAATGTGATCCCTTCCTGTCCGAATGTATTAAGTGAAATACAAATTATAATTAACCTAAACAGTATTTTCATTTATCATTTTTTTGTTTGATTTTTCGGTATCTTTCTAAATATCTCATTTAATTTTATGATTTCTTCTTCTGCCATTTCCTTTTATGGTGAATAAACCAGATTTTTTAAAAATTTAAAATTTTCTTTTAAAGTGGTTCTGTAAATATTGAAAGCAAGATTTTGATACCATCTTTATAATTACCAAACCTTAAATTTTCATTGTGACTATGCTGATTGTTATCGGCATTAACAGTCGGTACAATTACGGATGGGACATTAAGTACCTGAATAATTGGAGCAATGGGTAATGATCCTCCCATTGTCCTGATAATAACCGGCTCCGAGTCGAAAGCCCTTACTAATGAGCTGTTTAGCCATATACCTATCTCTGATTGAATGGGCGTTCTAAATGCTTCATATGATATTTTACTTTCAAATTTTATAATGTTAGCATGTTTAAGACGTTCTTCATCATCAGGGCTGTGGTTTATGACATAATAATTCTGATCTTCAATAAATTTTCGGATCAATTTTATCAGCTCCTCTGGTTTACTCTCGGGTACAAGTCTAAGATCTATATCAACATTACATTCCGTTGGAATAATATTAGCAACCTTTTCCCCTGTACTGCCAGACTGCATACCCCTTATATTCAAGGAAGGATATTGTAAAGATTCCTGATAATTATTTCCTACTTTTTCAGCCTTATTAATTCCCATACTTTTATAGATGAACTCTTCATTATCAGGAACTTTTTGAAAAATCCTTTTTTCTTCCGCTGTAAAACTAATTCCATCATAAAATCCGGGTATTAAGACTCTTCCATCCTGATCTTTCATCGAGGCTAATAATCTTGACATGATAAAAGCAGGATTAGGTAAATAATTTCCATAATGGCCGCTATGTTGTGCTACTTTTGGTCCGTATGAAGTAAGGGATATACTTGCAATACCTCTGGCCCCAAAGAATAATGTAGGCTTGTTTGAAATATGTAAAGGACCGTCAAGTATTATTAACATATCTGCCTTCAGGGTTTCCTTGTTATCTTTAACAGCATTCATAAGGTTATATGAACCAATTTCTTCCTCAAAATCTATAAGCAATTTAATATTAAAATCCGGTTTTTTGCCGGCATCATCAATAGCATCAATAGCAGCAAGAAGCATTGCTATTGGGCCTTTATCGTCTGATGCGGATCTGCAAAAAATCCTGTACTCCGGATTGAAATTATTTTTCAATTGTTCTAAAGAGATTTTTTCCCATTTTCCAAAATTATTTAATTCTTTTATTACCGGCTTCCAAGGATCTTCCTGATCCCAATATTCTGCCTGGACAGGTTGTCCGTCCCCATGCATATAAAAGAGTACTGTTCTTTTTTGATCAGAGACTTTCCTTTCCAGGAAAAGTACCGGGACTGAGGAAGTCTCAAGTCTTTTTATTAAAAATCCTCTTTTTTGAAATATATTCTCAAACCATTCAATATTTTCCAATAACATTTCCGGATAATGGGAATCATTAGGAATACTTAACATTTCCATGAACATGTCCATGGAAGAAACGGAATATCTTTTGGCAATACTATCAAGGGTATTAGCTGTCCAGACATTTTGTGAAAAAGCATTTGATAACAAAAACACACAAAAAATGACGAAGAATAATAATTTATTCATGACTTTTTTAAATTATGGATTTATTCCTGCAAAAACTCAGTTAGAGGGTTAACGAAAGATTAAAAAGTTCTTTTATAAAGCTGCAAGATATTATTATGATTTTAATTTTAGTTAAAAAAGCAGATTTTTTTTATATTAGATGTTTAAATAAAAAATGATTATGAGAACTTTACAAGTTGTCTTTTTAATATTATTTTGTGCATTTGGAATAACCTTTACGGTATCAGGTCAGCCTTATGATCTTGGTCAGTATTATGAGGAATTTCAAAATTATGCCGATGGAGGGGCCATGTCACTTTCTTATTTATCCAGGGATTGGCCGGAACTGGAACAGTGGAGGATCAGGGGCAGGGCAAAAATGTTCGAATTGCTTGCATATAATCCTGAACCGGTACCATTAAACCCCATTATAAAAGAAACTGTAAAAAAGAATGGTTATACACGTTATACTGTTGAATATTCAATTACGCCTTTCCGGAGGACTGAAGCCTTTTTATTAATCCCGGACGGATTGAAAGCACCAGCGCCTGCTGTTATTGCGTTACATGATCATGGTGCTTTTTATTATTACGGAAAAGAAAAAATCACGGAAACAGAAAATCCTACTGATGTTCTTAAAGATTTCATTAAACAATCTTATGGCGGACGTACGTATGCTGATGAGCTTGCTCGCAGGGGTTTCGTTGTTTTATGTCCGGATGCCATATATTTCGGTTCTCAACGGCTGGATATAAATAAAATTCCTGAAAGATTTACAGGAAGTTTCACTGATATAAGATCGAATGACTTAAATAAATCCATTCCTGCTTTTAACCGTTTTTGCAGTTCACATGAGCAAATAATGGCTAAATATTTCTTTGCATCCGGAACATGCTGGCCAGGGATTATGTTTTATGGGGACAGGGTAAGTGTGGATTATCTTCTAAGCAGGCCCGAAGTTGATCCTGCACGTATAGGCTGTATCGGCTTGTCAATAGGGGGATTTCGCAGCGCTCATCTTTTTGGCCTTGATTCAAGAATCAATGCAGGTGTAAATGCAGGCTGGATGACATCATATATTAAACAAATTGATAACCATTTAAGGAATCATACCTGGATGATTTATGTCCCGCGGCAAATAGAATACCTGGATTTACCTGATGTTGTAACTCTTAATGCCCCACGGCCTTTGATGATCATTAATTGTGAGAAGGACGGGCTATATACTATTGATGCCATGAAGACTGCCGCGGAAAAAATTGAAAAAATTTATAAAAAGATGAATGCATCGGATAAATTTATCACTAAATGGTATGATGTACCTCATTCTTTAAATGTAGAAATGCAGAATGATGCAATAGACTGGCTGGAATACCAATTAAAGGGCAGATAAGTTGTTTTTTATTCTTCTCCTGTCTCTGATATTCATATATAGTGAGATAGCCAGAGCAATTATCAATCCTGCCGTAGTTATTATATCAGCAATATAAGATCTAATTTCAAAACCGGTGAATCGTTCTATAAGATATTGGGTGTATGAATCAGGAAGATTTGTAAATCCTAGTTTGTATAAGATTTTGAAATGCCAGGCGGTCAGCGGACAATATCCAATAGTATAAAACAATCCAAGAATTATCCAGGAGGATGCAGTCAGCACCAGGGTAATAAGGTTTAGTTTTCTTGTTGTCTTAAATATCCAGCCAAAAAGATTAAACACAATAAGAGATGTATGGAAAACAACAAAAAACCAATCGAAAAAACGATAAATTAAATTCATAATATTTTATAAATCTGCTTAAAAAATCATAATCTGTATTTTTTTGATTAATATTGAATGAAATTATCTATACAATTTAAATAATTTATTTCCATATTTATAGATAATATTGATAAATTAAAATATACGGCAATGAAGAAAACATTCGTCATCTATTTTTTTCTTTCTTTTATTTTCCCTGCTTTTATAATTGCACAGATTGTTGATAAAAAATCCATTGTATTTAAAGGTGCAAATGTTGTGAAACTTGGTGACGGTTATAATTTTACAGAGGGACCTGCCAGTGATCAGGCAGGGAATGTTTTTTTTACTGATCAACCTGATAATAAAATCATTCGCTGGGATGCCAGTACAGGGGCCTTAACTGTATTTTCCGGGCAGTCCGGACGATCTAACGGGATGTATTTTGACAGGGCCGGGAAGCTGATTACCTGTGCAGATATGAATAATCAACTCTGGAGTTTTGATATTACAGGTAAGCATACTGTTTTAATTGATAATTACAAGGGTAAATTACTTAATGGCCCGAATGATCTGTGGATAGATCCTAAGGGAGGTATATACTTTACAGATCCCTTATATAAAAGAAAGTACTGGGAACGGCCCCAGGAGATGCAGCAGGACGGAGAGCATGTATATTATCTAACTCCTAACAGAATGCAGTTAATAAGAGTAGATGATAAGTTGCAAAAACCAAATGGAATAATAGGTACCCCGGATGGTAAAAAGTTATATGTAGCTGATATTGCTGCCAAAAAGACTTATGTTTATGATATTGATTATGATGGTTATCTTATAAATAAAATGCTTTTTGCAGAAATGGGCTCAGACGGCATGACCATTGATCATAAAGGTAATATTTATCTTACGGGAAATGGTATAACGGTGTTTAATAAAAAAGGAGAACAAATTGCCCATATTCCTGTTGATGCAAAATGGACATCTAATGTATGCTTTGGGGGAGAAGATCGTAAGCTATTGTTTATCACTGCAATGGATGCGGTATATGGTTTAAAAATGAAAGTAAAAGGTGCAAAGATAAAATGAAAATCAATTTTGATTTAAATACCTTTTAATATTTATTTTCTATTCTCCCGTTTTCTTTGATTTTCATCCAGAATTATTTTTCTAAGCCTTATTGATTTTGGGGTAACTTCCAGGTATTCATCATCTCTTATATATTCCAATGCTTCCTCAAGCGAAAATTTGACTGCAGGGGAGATTGCTATTTTTTCATCTGCACCGGCAGCTCTGATATTTGTAAGTTTTTTAGTTTTACATACATTTATAATTATATCGTCCTGACGGGTATTTTCTCCAATTACCTGACCTTTATAAATGTTTTCCATAGCTTCGATAAAAAATTTCCCTCTATCCTGTAGTTTATCAATGGAGTATGCAACGGCAGTTCCTGTTTCCATGGCAATTAGTGCACCATTTTTGCGATTTACGATCTCACCTTTCCAAGGCTCATAAGCTTTAAAACGGTGAGATATTATTGCCTCTCCTTCGGTGATTGTAAGAACTGCGTTATTAAGGCCAATAAGACCTCTGGCCGGAATGTTAAATTCCAGCAATATACGATCATTTTTGGGAGTAATGCTTACTATCTCCCCTTTCCGTCGTGTAACAATTTCTATTACTTTTCCTGAATGTTCTTCTGCTTTTCGTCCATTTTGATTTTCCTCCTCGTGTTTTATATCAGCCATAACGGTTAAGCGCCATTCAAGTTCTCCTATCATTCGATTAATAGATTCAATTACTGCTGAACTCATTGGCGGGTCAAACAATAATTTTACTTTTAAATGAATAAAAGACCTTACTGATTCATATTGGATGGAGAATCGGTAAGGTCTTTCTTTCTATTTCTTCTTGGATTTTTTCTTTTTCTTTTCTTCTTTTATCAAGGCATCGCTGATTTCTTTTGGCAGGACATCC
>CAZLXM010000093.1:6098-15483 GCA_964563105.1 uncultured Bacteroidaceae bacterium | reverse complement strand
CCGAAATGAATTTGTATTGGTAAAAACAAAATGACTTATTCACCAAACCCTAATTTGTATCTGAATAAAACTTTGTACAAAAAAACTCATTTATCTTCCAATATTGTTATAACAATTTTTCTAATTTTTCCCGGTCCATCAAATTCACAAAGAAAAATATTTTGCCAGGTTGATAATCCCATCCTGCCTTCAATAACAGGAATAGTTTCCTGTGGGCCGATAATTCCGGCTTTAAGATGGGCATCTCCATTATTATCCTGTGCGTCATGTTCCCAAATTCCATGAGGTATAAGTTTTTTTAGCAGACTGATTACATCTCTCTGAACAGAATCATCCCAGTTCTCCTGTATCATAATACCCGCGGTAGCACCCTGAACATAAACATTGACCAGTCCGTTTTTTATACCACTATTTTTTACTATTAGCTCAACATCATGGGTTATATCGTAAAGGCCATTTCGGTCAGTTGTCGGAATTTGTATAATTTCATGCATTTGTATTAACTTTAGTCCATAACTTTGTATTACAATATAGTAATTATAATTAAGAAAAGTTAAGTATAATTTAAATTGATCAATACAAACATAATTAAATTATTTTTAAATGGAATATCGTGAATATCAATGGCTTAGCGGGGATAATAAAAAACTGTTCGCCAGTTCCTGGCTTCCGGAGAAAAAGTCTGAAAGTGTCATTTTATTAGTACATGGTCTTGGAGAACATATTGGGAGATATGGCCCATGGGCAAAATTATTTAATGAAGCAGGCTATTCTTTTTTTGCTTTTGATCAAAGAGGGCATGGTCGTTCGGAAGGAAAACGAGGACATATTTCTTCACTTGATATTCTGCTTGAGGATATTAATCTTTTGTTTAATAAAAGTGATGAGTTGTTTCCGGGACAAAAAAAGATCCTTTATGGGCATTCCATGGGCGGAAATCTGGTATTAAACTATATTATAAAGTATAATACCCCGGTTTCTGCATTAATCGTAACATCACCGTGGCTGAAACTATATAAGGGACCCGGCTATCCTGCACTTCTGTTTTCCAGGATTATGAAAAATATAATGCCTTCGCTTACTCTCCCCAATGGACTAAAAAGCGATCAGATGACTCATGACCCTGATATAAATAAAAGTTATTCTCCCGACCCTCTTGTTCATCACCGGATATCCATAAACATGTTTTATGAACTGTACCAGGCAGGTCTGTTTGCATTAAAAAATGAACCCAAAATAAATTATCCCCTTCTCCTGATGCATGGAAGTGCTGATACGATTACATCATGCGAAGCGAGTAAAAATTTTCTCATAAACACAAATAAAAAAAGTCATTTCAAATTATGGGAAAATCAATTCCATGAATTACATAATGAGCTGATCAAAGAAGATGTTTTTAATTATATAACTAATTGGTTACAATACTTATAACTAATGTGTAAGGAAAGCAAACTTGAAACAGTATGAATTTCAGAACCGAAATCGAAGTTAAACCTTCTAAAATCAGGATAAATCATCGTAGCTCAATGATGCTTATTGGCTCATGCTTTACTGAATATATAGGAAGCAAATTGTCAGATCTTTCCTTCCCGGTAAAAATAAATCCTTCAGGAATAGTTTATAATCCGTTTTCTGTATTCAGAACACTGGAAATATTGATAAATGGAAAGGAATATACGGAATCTGATCTTGGATATTTTAATGAATTATGGTTCTCTTTCGATCATCATACTTCTTTTTCTCATCCTGATAAAGCTCAATGTCTGAATCAAATCAACAACAGTATCAGAGATGGTATGAATTTTTTAAAAACAACAGAATTATTACTTATCACATTTGGTACATCAAGAATATATAAACATAAAACATTAGACCGTATTGTCTCAAATTGTCATAAAATTCCTGCATCGGAATTTGAGCGGTTAATAATGTCAACTGATGAAATAGTAAAGCTGACAAAAAATATGATCTCTATTCTTTCTGATTTCAATCCGAACTTAAAATTTATTTTTACGATAAGCCCGGTAAGGCACTGGAAAGATGGAGCTGTTGGAAATCAGATAAATAAAGCTGCACTTATATTGGCAGTTCATAAGATTATCGAATTATATAAGGATAAGGCCGAATATTTTCCCGCTTATGAATTTATGCTTGATGATCTGAGAGATTATCGTTTTTATGCAGATGATCTTTTGCATCCCGGAACTCAGGCAATTGAATATATCTGGACTAAATTTTCGAAGACCTACTTTGATGATCTTACATTACAGATCAATAAGGACTTAAACTCCCTGAATAATGCTTTAAATCATCGACCTGTTATAAAAGAGACAAAAGCCTGGAAAGAATTTTTAGCGGCCGGGAAACGCAAGGTTGAAATATTAGCTGAAAAACATCCTTTTCTTGAACTTGAGAAATACAGAAAGTATTTTTTCTAATACATTAACATATTTATCACATATTTATCACATATTTTTGTCATTTGATTCATTTTTTGTACTTTTGCGCGCTGACAGATGGGAAATTTTGATCAGGGGACAATGTCCCCTGTTTTTTTACAAGTAAAAAAATGATTGAAAAATCGAGGATAGAAGATATTATTGGCAGTTATATTCAGGATACAGATATTTTTCTGGTTGATATAAAAGTAAATGCCGGCAATATTATTCAGGTCTTTCTTGATAAGCCAACAGGGATAACATTAAATGAGTGTTCTGAAATTAGTAATTTTGTGATTCCCCGGCTTAATAAGGATATTGAAGATTTTGAACTGGAGATTTCTTCTCCCGGTTTAGGAATGCCTTTTAAAGTATTAAAACAATATCAGAAAAATATAAATAAAGAAATTGATATTGTTCTAAATAATAGTATGAAAGTTAAAGGTTTACTTAAAAGTGCATCGGCAGAAAAAATTGAAATTGAAGAAACTATTAAGCTGAAGAATGTTATACAGAAAAAAACAGAATATAATAAAGTCATCAACACTTATTTGATGAAAGAAATAAAGAGCGCCAAACTTATAGTTAATTTTAAATAGCTGTATGAGAAAATGGAAAATATAAATCTCATTGATACTTTTTCGGAGTTTAAGGACTTGAAAAGCATTGACAGAGTCACTATGATGAGTGTACTTGAAGATGTATTCAGGGGAATGCTGGTTAAAAATTATGGAACTGATCAGAATTTTGATATAATTATTAACATTGATAAAGGGGATTTTGAGATTTGGAGGAATCGTGAAGTTGTTGAAGATGACCAGCTTGAGGACCCAAATTTACAGATTCGCTTATCAGAAGCGAAGTTGATAGATGAAGATTATGAGATTGGAGAAGAGGTTACTGATGAAGTGAAATTAGAAAATTTTGGCAGGCGTGCCATACTTTCGCTCAGGCAAAATCTCGCCTCCCGGATACTGGATCTTGAAAAAAACAATGTTTATAATAAGTATAAGGATAGAATCGGAGATATAATTACAGGTGAAGTATACCAGGTGTGGAAAAGAGAAATCCTGATACTGGATGATGAAGGGAATGAGCTACTAATGCCAAAGAATGAACAAATTCCGACTGATTATTTCAGAAAAGGTGATACTATCCGTGCTGTAGTTATCAAAGTTGAAATGAGGAATAATAATCCGTTTATTATTCTTTCCAGAACAAGTCCGGCTTTCCTTGAAAGATTATTTGAACTTGAAGTGCCTGAAATTTTTGATGGATTAATTACCATAAAAAAAATAGTAAGAATACCTGGTGAAAGAGCGAAAGTAGCTGTTGAATCTTACGATGAGAGAATTGATCCTGTTGGTGCCTGTGTTGGTATGAAAGGATCAAGGATTCACGGGATTGTGAGGGAACTCAGAAATGAAAATATAGATGTAATAAACTATACTGCCAATGTTCCATTATTTATTCAAAGGGCACTCAGCCCTGCAAAAATCAACAATATTAAAGTAATTGAAGGCGAAAAACGTGCTGAAGTATATCTTCAGCCCAGGGAAGTTTCATTGGCAATTGGTAAAGGAGGATTGAACATTAAACTTGCCGGACAGTTAACTGGATATGAGATTGATGTTTATAGAGAAACCGGAACAGAAGATGATGAAGATGTTAATCTGGAAGAATTTGCAGATGAAATTGAAGGCTGGGTTATTGATGAATTAAAAGCCATTGGTTGTGATACCGCCAAATCGGTTTTAGAGTTATCTGTAGCGGAATTGGCTCATAGAACTGACCTGGAAGAAGAAACAATTAAAGAAGTAATTAAAGTTTTAAAAGCAGAATTTGAATAATATAATTTAGATATTATTATTTTAGCACTTCTTTAATAAATTATTAAGGAGGATTTATTTAAAGTATGACCGAAAAAAAAGCAATAAGGCTCAGTAAAATTGCACGTGAATATAACGTGGGAATTTCTACTATTGTAGAATTTCTAAATAAAAAAGGCCATAAAGTTGATCCTAATCCAAATACAAAGATTGATACTGATTTATGCCATTTGCTTGAAGAGGAATATAGTTCTGATTTTACTGAAAAAAGGAAATCAGAAAGTTTCAGTTTAAAAAATCTTCGTGAAAGAAAAGAGACCCTTACTATTGAAGATGTAAAAACAATACCTGAACCTGAAGAAGATACCGAATTACTGATAAAGGATACTTCAGCTGTAATTCCTTTAAAGCCGGAATTAATTAAAGAAGAAAAAACATTACCTGAATCGGCATTAAAAATTATTGGTAAAATTGATCCTGAAGCTTTAGAGGGGAAGAAAAAAACTGTTAAACCCAGAAAAAAAGCAACAGAAACTAAGGTTACGGAAGCTATAGAAAAGGAAGAAAAGGAAGAAAAGGAAGAAAAAGTTGCCAGGCAGAAAGAAACAAAAGAAGAAACAAAAGAAGAAATAAAGGAAAAAATAAAGGAAAAAATAAGCAAAGAAGAAAAGGAAGTTGCTATTAAGGAAGAGATTAGTGAAGGGGCCAAACAGGCAGAGAAGGCTACACCGGATGTTGAAATAAAAGTAGTGGGGAAAATTGATCTGGATAAGCTGAAAGGAAAAGCTAAAAAGAAAAAAGAAATTCCTGAGGAGGAGGTCGCTGAAACGGACAAAGAAATTATTCATGAAAGAGAAGAAATAATATCACCTGAAAAATCAATTCCGCTTACTGACGAAATATCTGATGAAAAAGCAGTTGAAGAAAAACAGGAGGAAATCCCGGAATTACTCCCGGAAGAAGAAAAGATTACTGAAATAGAGGATGAAAACCTTATTCCAACAAAAATTGAAAAATTACAAGGCCCAACTGTAGTTGGAAAAATTGACCTTCCTGTTGAGCGTGAATTTAAGCATAAACCTGTAGCGTCCAGTCATGGTCCTGAAGATGCCGATAAAAAGAAAAAAAGGAGGAGGATACGTAAAGATAAAGAAAGAATTGAAGTTGCAAAACCCAAGCTTGCAGCTGAAAATAGTGTTTCCAGAAAAGAAAGTGCTAAAAAGAAAAAAAGGAAACTTCACAGGCCGGAGGTTAATGAGGAAGATGTCCAGAAGCAGATAAAAGACACTTTAGCTAAATTAACCACAAAAGGAAAATCAAAAGGGGCAAAATATAGAAGAGAAAAAAGAGATGCCATTCACCAAAGAATACAGGCAGATCTTGAACGACAGGAAGAAGAAAGTTTTATTCTTAAAGTAACCGAATTTGTTTCAGTAAGCGAATTGGCAAGCATGATGGATGTGCCCGTAAATGAGGTCATTCAAACTTGTATGAACCTTGGTGTAATGGTATCCATAAATCAGAGGCTTGATGCAGAAACTCTTTCTATCGTTGCAGATGAATTTAATTATCAGGTAGAATTTGTTAGTACTGAACTTTCAGCTGATGAAGAAGAAGAAGAAGATGACATTGCAGATCTTGTTCCCAGGTCTCCGATAGTTACGGTAATGGGCCATGTTGATCATGGTAAAACTAAATTACTTGATTATATCAGAAAAACTAATGTAATTGGAGATGAGGCAGGTGGAATTACTCAGCATATTGGTGCTTATAGTGTAAAACTGGATGATAAACGCAGGATCACTTTTCTTGACACGCCCGGTCATGAAGCATTTACGGCTATGAGGGCCAGGGGGGCCAAGATAACTGATGTAGCCATAATTGTTATAGCAGCCGATGATGGAATAATGCCACAAACAGTAGAAGCTATCAATCATGCTCAAGCAGCAGGGGTCCCTTTGGTTTTTGCTATCAACAAGATCGATAAACCTACTGCAAATCCTGAAAAAATCAAAGAAGAACTGGCTAATATGAATCTTCTGGTTGAAGACTGGGGAGGTAAATATCAATCTCAGGAAATATCTGCTATTAAAGGCCTTAATATAGACCTTTTGCTTGAAAAAGTATTACTGGAAGCAGAATTGTTAGAGCTAAAAGCTAATCCTTCACGTAATGCCATAGGAACCGTAATAGAATCTTCCCTTGATAAAGGAAGGGGTTATATTACAACGGTACTGGTTGAAAATGGCACATTAAAAATAGGAGATGTGGTTCTTGCCGGATCATTTTTTGGAAATGCTAAAGCAATGTTTAATGAGCGTGGAATAAAGGTGACTGAAGCCGGTCCGTCCACACCAGTTCTCATTTTAGGTTTAAATGGGGCCCCACAGGCAGGAGACAGATTTAAAGTAATGGATTCAGAGAGGGAGGCAAAAGAGATAGCCCTCAAAAAGGAACAGCTGCACAGAGAACTCACCCTTAGAACAAAAAAACATATTACTCTTGAGGAAATCGGCCGAAGAATAGCAATAGGTAATTTCAAAGAACTAAATATTATTGTAAAAGGAGATGTTGATGGCTCTATTGAAGCTCTGAGTGACTCATTACTCAATCTTTCAAATGAAGAAATACAGGTAACAATTATCCATAAGGCCGTCGGACAAATTTCAGAGTCTGATATCCTGCTTGCGGCAGCTTCTAATGCTATAGTTATAGGCTTCCAGGTCCGACCTTCATTAAGTGCTAAAAAAATTGCTGAAAAAGAGCAAATTGAAATAAGACTTTATTCAATTATTTATGATGCAATTGAAGAAATAAAATCAGCAATGGAAGGAATGCTGTCGCCGGAAATCAAAGAAGAAGTTACTGCCACACTCGAAGTACTTGATACTTTTAAAATAACAAAAGTCGGGACGGTGGCAGGTTGTATCGTCAGGGAAGGCAAAATAAACCGGAATAATAAGGTCAGGATAATTCGTGACGGAATAGTGGTATATACCGGAGACCTTGGTTCACTTAAGCGATTCAAGGATGATGCAAGAGAAGTTAGCAGCGGCCTCGAGTGTGGCTTAAACATAAATAATTTCAATGATATTAAAGTTGGCGATATTCTTGAAGCATTTGTTGAAACCGAAGTTAAAAAGAAATTATAGACACTATCCCATAAAGTGTGTAAGTATAATCAGAGGGCCTGACTTTACAGTTGGACCCTTTCTGCAAAAATAGTCAGGAATTGATTAAGAATCGGTAGTATCTCATAATCTGCAGATTATGAGATACTGCCAAAAAAAAACGTCTCGCTAAATTGTGAGACGTTTTTTTTTTATCATTTATAAATATTACATCATCCCTCCCATTCCTCCTTGTCCGCCCATTGGCATTGGAGGCTCTTTTTCAGGAATATCTGTAATCACACATTCAGTTGTCAGGAACATGCCTGCAACAGATGCTGCATTTTCAAGTGCAACACGTGCAACTTTAGTAGGATCAATTACTCCTGTTTCAAAGAAATTCTCATACTTCTCAATTCTGGCATTAAATCCAAAATCTCCTTTTCCTTCTTTAACTTTCTGGGCAACAATTGCACCATCAATTCCGGCATTTTCAACTAACTGACGCAGTGGCTCTTCCAGAGCTCTCTTAACAATTGCAATACCGGTATTTTCATCATCATTGGCACCTTTAAGTGATTCAAGAGCTTTGATTGCCCTGATATATGCAACACCACCGCCCGGGATGATACCTTCTTCTACAGCAGCTCTTGTCGCGCTAAGTGCGTCCTCAAAACGGTATTTCTTTTCTTTCATTTCAACTTCACTGGCTGCACCAACATATAATACTGCAACACCGCCTGCAAGTTTTGCCAGCCTTTCCTGTAACTTTTCCCTGTCATAATCAGAAGTAGTAGTGTCAATTTGTTTTTTAATCTGTCCTACCCTTCCGTCAATTGCCTTTTTATCACCAGCTCCGTTTACAATTGTTGTATTTTCTTTATCAATTGCAACTTTTTCAGCCTGTCCAAGCATATCAAGAGTTGCACCTTCCAGCTTCAACCCTTTCTCTTCTGAAATAACTGTTCCGCCGGTAAGAATTGCAATATCTTCAAGCATTTCTTTTCTTCTGTCACCAAAACCCGGTGCCTTAACAGCAGCAATACGTAAAGAACCACGTAACTTGTTAACAACAAGGGTAGCAAGAGCTTCACCATCAACGTCCTCTGCAATTATTAATAAAGGTTTTCCGGTTTGAACTGTGGTTTCAAGAATTGGAAGCAGATCTTTCATTGTTGAGATCTTTTTATCATGAATAAGAATGTAAGGATTCTCCAGAACAGCTTCCATTTTCTCTGTGTCAGTTACAAAATATGGAGAAATGTATCCACGATCAAACTGCATACCTTCTACCATTTCGATAGTTGTATCAGAAGTTTTTGCTTCCTCAATTGTAATAACCCCTTCTTTTTTTACTTTTGACATTGCCTCAGCAATCATAGTACCAATAGAAAGATCATTATTTGCAGAAATAGTAGCAACCTGTTCAATTTTTTTGATATCATCACCAACTTCCCTTGATTGAGACTTAAGATTATCAATAACTTTTTCTACAGCTTTATCAATTCCTCTCTTAAGATCCATTGGATTTGCACCGGCAGTGACGTTTTTCAAACCTACCTGAATAATTGACTGGGCGAGTACTATTGCAGTAGTTGTTCCATCTCCGGCATCATCATTTGTTTTAGATGCAACTTCCTTTACCATCTGTGCACCGGTATTTTCAAAACGATCGGACAATTCAATCTCTTTTGCAACTGTAACTCCATCCTTTGTTATGGTTGGTGAACCAAATTTCTTTTCAAGAACTACATTCCTGCCCTGGGGACCAAGGGTTACTTTCACCGCATTTGTAAGTTCGTCAACACCTCTTTTCAATTGTTCACGAGCATCAATATTAAATTTTAATTCTTTTGCCATTTTTATAGATATTTTAATTGTTATACGATCAGATTACAGCAAGAATATCAGACTGCTTCATTATCAGGTAATCAACACCGTCAATAGTTAACTCTGTACCGGCATATTTACCATACAAAACAACATCACCGGTTTTTACTTCCATCTT
>CAZLXM010000093.1:0-6088 GCA_964563105.1 uncultured Bacteroidaceae bacterium | reverse complement strand
CTTCTCATCACTGGTTCCGGGACCAACGGAAATAATTGTCCCTTTCTGGGGTTTTTCTTTTGCATTATCTGGAATAATAATTCCACTTGCGGTCTTCTGTTCAGCCTCCATAGGTTTGATAAGAACCCTGTCTGCCAAAGGTTTGATTTTTACGTCTGCCATTTCTTATTATTTTACAGGTTTAACATAATTTTTGTATGCTTCAAGCTTTCATATTTTATGCCAAAGAAAAAAACAACGCTTTTTTAAAAATGTTCAGGACATTTTGTACCATAATAAGAGATGAAGGATTAATGATTAATAGAAAAAAACAGAATTAATTTACTGATTCTCAAAATTTCCACTAAAAATGGCAGATAATAAAAAAAGAGTGTCAGATTTATGACAACCTGACACTCTTTAAATTAATTTATATTATTTCAAACAGGTAGGTAAATTAGAATATTATTCCTGGCTTTCGGGAAGGGTAATTATATCACCTCCCGGATTATTAAGCAAATTTGAATCAAATTGACCTTCGATCCTGGCTTTTTCATCAACTTTTGTTTTTGGCAAAGTAATAGTTGATAAAAGACTGAAAACCAAAAGACATGCTGCCAATGTCCATGTAGCTTTCTCCAAAAAATCAGCAGTTTTCCTCACACCCATAAACTGGTTTGAAGATGCAAAATTAGATGCCAACCCGCCTCCCTTTGAATTCTGAACTAAAACTATCAGAATAAGAAAAATGCAGGTAATTAAAATCAGAACGGTAAAAACTACATTCATAACAGTTAGCTTTTATTTGTTGATTAACTTTTTTATTTCTTCTATTTGACTTGCAAAATAAGCACTTTTTATTGGATATTTCAAAATTAATTTCTCATAAGCATAAATAGCTTTGGCATATAGCCCCTGCCTGACATAAATTTTTGCCAAAGTGTCTGTAATCAGATTATCATCTTCAATTAAGCTTTTCCGGGAAACATCACCCGAAAGATTAACAATCTTATCAGCTCTTATAACACCATGCTCTCCATTAATAAATTTATCAATAAGATTCTCTTCTTCCCGATTATCCGCCTGCATATCTTCCTGTTGATTTTTAAATTCAAATGCCAGAATGTCTGATTTTTCGGGTCCAGTTATCTCATCTGTATCGGGTTTAATTAAATCTTTGATTACTGTATCCGTTTTTACATTTTCTGTTTGAAGAGCTCTCTTATTTTCAACATATTTTCTGAAAGATGATTTTTTATTTTCAGATATAGAATATTCTGAAATTTTATTTAAGATTTCATATACCTTTCTGTTGTCTCCAATAAATATATTATTGGAATTTAACACCTCTTTATAAGTTTTAGCATCTTCTTTTCTGGCAGCTATAAGCTGCATAACCCTCGCCAGAGAAAAAAGCGGATATTCTTTAATTACTCCATCAAACAATTTATAATTTATTTTTTCCAGCTTATCCGGATTTTGAATAAAATATATGAAGTCTTCCTTTTCCATCTGTCAGATTTTTACCAATTTACAAAAGCACGGTTAAATATATCCTCAATAAGCACTTCCAGAATCAAGTCAATCAATTCGTCTTCAACTTGTGACAAATCTTTATTACTGTCATAATCTTCATACCGTGAAAAACTGGTATCAAAATCCTGTTCAGGGTCATGCGTATTTGTAAATTTCACCCTTACACTAATTGTAAGCCGGTTAAGAGCAGCAGTTTCATTCCCTGTAATAGCAGTTGGACGTGTTTCATAATTACGTATCTCACCGGAAAAATCAACATCTCCGAATCCATTTATCAGGGTAAGGCTGGTCTGTGCCTGTATCTTATCTTTTAAAGCATCTGCAAATTTCTGGCTTAATTGTGCCTGGACAAGAGGTGCCCTGTTTGGGAAATTCTGAACAGAATATGTTTTAATTTCCGGAGCAATGGTAACACCACTGAATGAATAACTGACTTTACATCCCGGCAATAAAGTAATATTAAGTATATTAAAAATAATAAGTATTTTTAAAAGTATTACTTTTTCTTTTTTAAATTCCATATTCTTTAATTTTTCTGTAAAGGGTCCTTTCCGAGATACCCAGGTCCTGTGCTGCATATTTTCTTTTATTGTTATGTTTTTCCAGAGCTTTTATAATCATTTCTTTTTCTTTTTCATTAAGAGATAATGACTCTTCAATTATTTCCTCAGTATCCTGGATATGTAAATTATCAATTCTTGATTTTGTTAGCGGATCAGCCTGCTCAACCTTATCAAACTCATCAGCGCTATTATATAGCTTGCTTAAAATTCCGGCGTTTTCTTTATGAAACTCAGCCTCATCTGTACTCTGATGCCGTAATATATTATGGACCAATTGTTTTAAATCGTTCATGTCTGCTTTCATATCAAACAAAATTTTGTAAAGGATCTCTCTTTCCGAGGCAAAAGTTTCCCTGTCAACAGTTCTTCCTGTTGCAAGTACAGGAAGCTTTGATCTTTGATAATCAGGTAAATATTTTAAAAGTATAGCTGAAGTGATAAGTCTTTCTTTTTCTATAATAGAAATCTGTTCAGCGACATTCTTTAACTGTCTGACATTACCCGGCCACTCATAGGCTTCAAGTGTTTTTACCCCGTCCTCAGTAAGATTTATGGGGGGCATCCTGTATTTTTCCGCAAAATCAATTGCAAACCTTCTAAATAACAGATAAATATCATCTTCTCGTTTTCTTAAAGGGGGAATTTGAATTGGAACCGTATTTAATCTGTAATATAAATCTTCCCTGAATCTGTGATTTCGTATTGCTTCAGTAATATCTACATTTGAGGCTGCTATAACTCTTACATTGGTTTTCATTACTTTTGAAGATCCCACACGTAAATATTCGCCTGATTCGAGCACTCTTAAAAGTCTGACCTGAGTAGCACCGGGCAGTTCTGCAACTTCATCAAGAAAAATCGTGCCACCATCCGCTACCTCAAAATAACCTTTTCTGGTATCCGTGGCACCGGTAAATGATCCTTTTTCGTGGCCAAAAAGCTCTGAATCTATAGTGCCATCAGGAATAGCCCCACAATTCACTGCAATATAACTACCATGTTTCCGGGCACTAAGAGTATGAATAATCTGAGGAAACACTTCCTTCCCTGTACCGCTTTCTCCGGTTATAAGTACTGACAAGTCGGTAGGTGCAACCTGGATAGCAATATTAATTGCGTGATGTAGCCCGGGATAATTTCCTATAATACCAAATCTCTGTTTTATCTGTTGAATATCCATGCACAGGTAATTTTAAAACACTGACAAAATAGCTGTTTTTTTAATGACAAAATTACAATTTTCTCTCTATTTTTGCTAATTATAATTTTAGTTAACAAATTTTTTTCAGGAAATGAACTTTATAGGAATTATACCTGCCAGATATGCATCTGTCCGCTTTCCCGGTAAACCTCTCGTACTGCTGTCTGGCAAACCTGTCATACAATGGGTATTTGAAAGGGCAGCAAGTATTCTGGAAAATGTATATGTAGCAACAGATGACGAAAGAATTTATAATACTGTCACGGGCTTCGGCGGAAAAGCAGTCATGACTTCTTCCAATCATCTAAGTGGCACAGATCGTTGCGCGGAAGCTTTTACTTTAATTTCCGGCTTATCAGATAAAAATTTTACCCATATTATAAATATACAGGGAGATGAACCATTTATCAGGGCCGATCAGATAGAAATGCTAATTAACAGTTTTAAAAAAAGAGACACTGACATTGCTACTCTTGCAAAAAGGATAACAGTGAATAATGAAATTTTTGACCCTAATAAACCGAAAGTTGTATTTTGTAAAAAGCAATTTGCCATGTATTTTTCAAGATCGCCGATCCCATTTGTCAGGAATTTGGAAAAAAGTATGTGGCCGGGAGAGAATATATTTTATAAACATATTGGAATATACGCATATAAATCAGAAATTTTACTCAGTTTAAGCCAGCTGCCTCAAACAACACTTGAAAAAGCAGAATCTCTTGAACAGTTAAGATGGCTTGAGCATGGTTATAAAATATATGTCGGCGAAACTAAATTTGAAAATATAGGGATAGATACTCCGGAAGATCTGAAAAAAGCTGAAGAAATGCTTTCTTCATTCAAAATCAACATTCAGGGTAAACATTGAATAAGTATTATCAATCGGCTCAAAAACATAATTTAAACGACTACCCGAAATTTTGGATATTTCAATCAATCCAAGGCCGGCACCTCCTTTTTCCGTAAAAACCCCATTGGCAATAGTTTGTCTGTATAATATCTTTAGTTCTTCCGGTGTTTTACTGTTTACAAGATCCAATTTTTTTTTAAATTCCGGTATATTATCTGTTTTTAACGGATTGGAAACAAAAATCCTGAATTTATTATTAACTTTAAATAACTTGAATACAGGCAAATAATTCTTTCTGATAAATACATTTTCATGATAAGTATCACTATTTTTATACACGTTTTCAAGCGCTTCAATCATAACACTTAAAATACGTTTATAAACTCCTGTTTTCATTTCATAAGTAACCATTTTATGTTTGAGCATTGTCAGTAACCGCCCTATGGTGCTGAAAGTCAAATGCCCTTCATATTCTAATATCAATTCTCCATTATCCATTAAAAATATTTAAATAAAATTATACTGTATACTGTCGTCTTAATATATCTTGCAAGTCATTAAAAAAGGTCGTTACTAATAGACATCTGATTCTTTTTCCGAAATATAGCCAATATCTTCTTTCATCATTGAAGATCTTGATGCTTCTACAGCTAATTTATCACAGCGTTCATTTTCTGTTATTTTAGCATGGCCTTTGATCCATTCAATTTTTATATTATGTTTTCTGTAAAGTTCCAAAAAACGCTTCCAAAGATCAACATTTTTTTTCTTTTTAAACTGATTTTTCTCCCAGGTAAAGAGCCATTTATTATTAACCGCATCAGATACATATTTTGAATCTGAATATATAATTACTTCAGCATTTTTCCATTTAACTGCTTCAAGGCCGCGTATTACGGCCAATAATTCCATACGATTATTCGTGGTTAGAGAATATCCTTCACTTATTTCTTTACGAAGCCCTTTATAAATTAATACAACTCCAAGCCCGCCCGGACCGGGATTACCACTGGAAGCTCCGTCAGTATAAATTAAAATAGGAATACTCAAATTTAAAATTAAAATAAAGTTCAAACAGAATATAGAACGGGGTTTATTTTTAAGGATGCCTCAAACATACAAATTTAATATTATTTTACTCCTGTAATAAAAAAAAGAAAAATTAATTCTTAAATAAAAGATTATTATTAAGGGATTTATAAATTATATTTTTAAATTATATTTTATATGCAATAACAGGAAATTTTAACTGGCCAGATTAATCTGAAATATTTTATCATGAAATAAATATAAAACTTCTCCCCTGTAGGGCTCTTTTTAATATTTATTATAATTACCTGTATTTTTTATTTAATATAATTTCATTTAGAGCTATATTCATGATTTTATTTGTTACTGATTAATCAAATCATCATATGATATCTCGATGATAAACAATATAATTAAAAATGATGCATGTTAAAAAGTTCTTATCTTAATAATATTACCGAAGCCGGATGTGATGAAGCAGGAAGAGGTTGCCTTGCAGGGCCGGTTTTTGCTGCAGCCGTGATCCTTCCTGAAAAATATTCAAATCCTCTTTTAAATGATTCCAAAAAGCTTTCTAAAAAACAGCGGGATAAGTTAAGGATAGAGATAGAAAAAGATGCTCTTGATTTTGCAATAGGAAGAGCTGAAGAACAGGAAATTGATCTAATAAATATCGAAAAAGCATCCTTTCTTGCAGTTCACAGGGCACTTGAAAAGCTTCGCATTAAACCGGGACATATTTTAATGGACGGGATCAGGTTCAAACCTTTTCGTAATATTCCTTATACATGCATTGTGAAAGGAGATACAATATATTGCAGTATTGCGGCAGCTTCCATACTTGCAAAAACCTGGAGGGATGATTATATGAATGAATTACATATCAAATTTCCTGAATTGCCGCCAATTTTGTTTCCTGTATCGTCTTCC
>CAZLXM010000092.1:3068-16015 GCA_964563105.1 uncultured Bacteroidaceae bacterium | reverse complement strand
TTTACTTCACTTTGGAGCTGTTGACTGGGAGGCTGATGTCCTGATTAATGATATTAAGGCCGGAAGCCATAAGGGAGGATACACTCCTTTCAGTATTGATATTTCACCTTTTTTTACAAAAAACAAAACTCAGAAGCTGGCGGTAAAAGTTTGGGACCCAACCGATAAAGGGTTTCAACCAAGAGGGAAGCAGGTTGATCAGCCCCGTGGCATATGGTATACACCGGTAACAGGGATTTGGCAGACTGTATGGCTGGAACCTGTGGAGCAGGCATTTATCACACATTTAAAAATTGTTCCGGATATTGATGAAGGTAATATTTCAGTTGTAGCTTCTACGAATGGAGCTGTTTATTCAGATATTATTGAGGTTAAAGTCATTGATCAGGGGAAAGTTATTTCTACCGGAAAGGCAGCAGAAGGGCAGGAAGTCAGGGTATATATTCCTGATGCTAAGCTTTGGGGTCCGGAAGAACCTTTTCTTTATGATTTGGAGATTTCACTTTTAAGGAAAGGGAAGTCTATGGATATGGTTAAAAGTTATACAGGGATGCGTAAGGTTTCAACAAAAAGGGATAAAAACGGCATCGTTCGCCTGCAACTTAATAATAAGGATTATTTTCAGCTTGGGCCACTTGATCAGGGATGGTGGCCTGACGGACTTTACACTGCACCCTCGGATGAAGCATTGAAGTTTGATATTGTTAAAACGAAGGAATTAGGTTTTAATATGATCAGGAAGCATGTAAAAGTTGAGCCTGCCCGCTGGTATTATCATTGTGACCGGGAAGGGATACTGGTATGGCAGGATATGCCAAACGGAGACCGCTCACCTCAGTGGCAAAGAAGAAATTTTTTCAATGGTCAGGAATTTATACGTAGCGCAGTTTCTGAAGAAAATTTCCGGAGGGAATGGAAAGAAATCATCGATCTGACATTTTCAAATCCAAGTGTTGTGGTCAGGGTCCCTTTCAATGAAGCATGGGGGCAGTTTAAAACATTTGATATAACAGAATGGACAAAAAACTATGATCCATCCCGTCTGGTAAATCCTGCAAGTGGCGGTAACTATTACCATACAGGGGATATGCTCGATGTTCATAATTATCCAGAACCTGTAATGGGCCTTTATGATCCTGAGAGGAGTTGTGTTTTGGGTGAATTTGGAGGCATTGGACTTGTAATTGAAGGACATTTATGGGAACAAGACCGGAATTGGGGATATATACAGTATAAAACTTCTGAGGAAGCAACCATGGCTTATTTAGAACTGGCTGAAAAATTGAAAAAACTTATTCCTTTTTGCTATTCCGCAGCAGTTTATACACAAATTACCGATGTTGAAATTGAAGTGAACGGACTATTAAGCTACGACAGGAAAGTTGTTAAATTAAATGAAGAAAAAATTAGAAAAGTAAACATAGAGCTTTGTAATATGTTAAAGGAATAAGCTTTTATGCGAAAAATTAACTCAGAAAGTAAAATATGGATATTAAATCGAAAACCTGCATTTTAACCGGCTCTACTTCAGGCATTGGAAGGGAAACTGCAGTGCAGCTTGCAAAAAAGGGCATACATCTTGTACTTCCCGTTAGAGACGTGAAGAAAGGAAATTTGCTAAGAGATGAGATAATCAAGAATACCGGCAATGAAAGGGTTGATATTATGGAATGTGATCTTGCCTCCTTTCAATCCATCCGTAATTTTGCAAGTTCTTTTCTGGAAAAAAATCATCAACTGCATATTCTTATTAATAATGCAGGTTTATGGGAATATAAGTACAATAAGTCGAAAGATGGATATGAAATGACCTTTGCAGTGAATCATCTTGCTCCCTTCCTTCTCACAAACCTTTTACTGGATGTGATGAAAAAAAGCGCTCCCGCCAGGATCATTACTGTTTCAAGTGTGGCACATCGTTTTGTAAATATCGACTTTGATGATCCTGAAGGTAATAAAAGCTGGAATAATTTCAGGGCTTATAGTCAGAGCAAACTTGCCAATATCCTGTTTACTAAAAAACTCGCTGAAAAACTTGAAAAGGATCAGATAACAGTTAATTGTCTTCATCCCGGAATTATTGCCACACATTTATTTAATAAATTACCGCTAATAAAAAGGCTTGCACCTTATTTTTTAAGCACAACCGAGAAAGGGGCCCGGACTACTGTATTTCTTGCAACTTCATCAACCGGAGCTAATGTCACAGGGCAATATTTTTCAGGAAAGAAAATAAGTAAAGTAAGCAAAGTTGCGAAAAATGATATGATGGCTGATAAACTATGGGAATTAAGCCTGGAAATGACAGGAATGGAAAAAGAATTTTATGAGAAACAACTGGCATAATAATGATACATCTTCTCCAAATCACCTTTTAGGACAAACAAGCCCTTATCTTCTTCAGCATTTGTACAATCCTGTTGACTGGCATCCATGGGGAGATGAAACCATTTTAAAGGCACATAAAGAAAACAAACCGCTATTGATAAGCATTGGCTATTCAACTTGTCACTGGTGTCATGTAATGGAAAGGGAAAGTTTTGAGGATAAAGAAGTGGCTGAATTGATGAACAATAATTTTATATGTATTAAAGTTGACCGGGAGGAGCGTCCTGATATTGATCATATTTACATGTCAGCAGTTCAGATGATTACCGGACAGGGAGGATGGCCTTTAAATTGTTTTGCATTACCAGATGGCAAACCATTCTGGGGAGGGACATATTTTAGAAAAGAACAATGGAAAAGTATCCTTATTCAGATTGCCGAATTATTTCAGAATAAGCGTGAAGAGCTCATCAAACAAGCTAAAAGCTTAACAGAAGGTGTTGTGTCAGCCGGTTTTATTAAATCCGGACAAAGTATAAAAGACTTTACAGTTTCACAGGCAGAAGCAGTTTTTCGGAATATTATGGGGTATATGGATAAAGAAAAAGGGGGGACAATACGGGCCCCTAAATTTCCTCTTCCCGTAAACCTTGAATTTTTATTGCTCTACTATTACTTTACAGGTGAAAAAACTGCATTTGATCAGGTTAAGCTAAGTCTGGATAAAATGGCAATGGGAGGGATCTATGATCAGACCGGAGGTGGTTTTGCCCGTTATTCTACTGATGATCTTTGGAAAGTTCCACATTTTGAAAAAATGCTTTATGATAATGGGCAATTGATTTCTTTGTATTCCAATGCTTGGAAAGTATTAAAAAAAACTCTGTACAGGGATGTAGTTTATCAGACTATTGAATTTATTGAACGTGAAATGACTTCACCGGAAGGTGTATTTTATTCTGCTCTTGACGCAGATAGCGACGGAGAAGAAGGGAAATTTTACGTTTGGCAGGAAAATGAGATAGATGAAATTTTCGGAACTGATGCAAAATTGATTAAAGAGTATTATCAGCTTGGGGAGAAAGGATATTGGGAGAATGGAAATAATATTCTGCTAAGGGATGTATCAGACGAGGAGTTTTCTTCAAAATGGAATATGCCATTTGAGGAATTCCAAAAAGTTATTAAGAATATAAACATGAGATTACTTTCTGCAAGGGCAAAAAGAGTAAGGCCGTCTCTCGACAATAAGGTGATCATATCATGGAATGCTTTAATGATAAAGGGGTTGACAGATGCTTATACTGCTTTCGGAGAAAGTTCATTTCTAAAAAAAGCCAAACTTGCAGCAGATATAATTATAAATAATTGTATTACACCGAAAGGGAAATTAGCCAGGACTATGGTAGAAAGGAAACCTTTTATTGATGGATTTCTTGAGGATTATGCATTGTTTATCCAGGCTCTGATAAAACTTTATGAAGTGTCTATGAATGCAGATTATCTTTTTACTGCTAAATTGTTAAGCGACTATGTAATGGATAACTTCTCAGTTCCGGGAACAAATCTTCTTTCATTTTCCCCAATGAAAGGACAGGAAACAGAGACTCCTGTTTATATTAGCTATGACGGAGTAATTTCTTCCTCAAACAGTATTATGGCTGTTAACCTTTTTTTCCTGTCTTCTTATTTTGAAGATCAGTCCCTGGCAGACCGGAGTACTAAAATGCTCAGTGATATGTTAAGCAATGTGGCACAGCAAAGTATCAGCTATGCAAACTGGGCTTATTTACTCTTATTGAATATTTATCCGTATTATACCCTGGCAGTGTGCGGACCAGATGCGAAAAAAAGTTTAAATGAAATAATAAAAAAATACCTCCCTAACGTGTTATTTTCTTTTTCCGAAGATACGGATTACAATATTCCTGTATTACAGGACAGGTTCAGGGCCGGACAAACCTGGTATTATGTGTGCACCAGGGGATATTGTAAAGAGCCTGTGACAGAATTGGGGGCTGCACTTGAACAGATCAGGAGAAATTAATTTTTTCGAAGAAATAATTAAATCATTATTAAAAACCAATTCTGTAAAAGTGCTTATCGGTTCTTAGAATAATACTGTTTCTCAATATTGCCGGAGTAGCCCATATTTCCCCATCCATCTGGTTCCTGGAAAGTATATCCGCTTCTTTTCCTTCCCTGATTACCATAACTTCCCCTCCTAATGACCAGAAATAAATATTACCTGCTGCATAAATAGGCGATGCATTGTATTTATCCTTCATCTTCATTGAATATATTTCCTGTGAAGTATTGGCATCTATACACATCAGGACATTTTTTGTATCAATGGTGTATATTAATCCGTCTTTAATTACGGGAGTAAGGAGCTGGAGTTGTTCAGCTTCAAGTGCCCATAGTACATGAGTTTTTGTGATATCTCCCTGTCCATCAGGATTAACCGCAAGAATTTCTGAAAATTTTTTTCCATCTTCTTTAACCATGAATCCTGTATAAAAGTAAACAATACCATTTTCATATACCGGCATTGCAACAGTGGATTCAGCACCTCTTACCACCTGCCATATTTCCTCACCTGTGGAAGGATCATAAGCAATACAAACTGCGGAGCCGTTTGATATTAACATATCTCTTCCTTTGACATTAATTAGCAATGGGGTTATATAAGCTTTTTTCCCTATCCTGGGTAATGGTATATAGGGTCCTTCAGGCCTGTCAGTTTTCCATACTATTTCTCCGTTTGCTTTGTTCAGTGCTACGATATATCTTACATCAACACCTTCATAATGAAGGATCAGGAGGTTTTTATATAGGATAGGGGATGATCCGGGCCCCTGAACATGATCACATTGCAGATCCGTCCTCTTCCAAACTATTGAACCATCGGAAGTTTTTATACAGGCTGTCCCAAGACTTCCAAAATGGACATATACAAATTCATCTTCAATACAGGGTGTCGGGGTAGCATAGGAATTTATAGAATGTTTGCGAATAACGGAGTCTGGCGTAAAAACTTTAAAATTATAAATTATATCTCCCGATTCAAAGTCAAGACAAATAGCTGACAATTCTTTACCATCTATGGATGCAGTAGTAGCCCAGATCTGATTTCCAAATATCACCGGTGAGGACCATCCTTTTCCGGGTATGGCTGTTTTCCATTTTACATTGGTATTGTCATTGAATATAACCGGAACATTTTTTACTACAGCTTTTCCATCCAGTTTACTTCCCCTGAAGTGAGTCCAGTTTTCAGGTTGAGGAAATACCGGATTATAAAAAACGGTAAGGATTAATATTAACAATAAACCTTTGAGAGAAACTATTTTATTCATATAGTTAGTTTTAAAATACTTCTTGTATAAAATTTTTTAAAAGCTCTTCAGTTTTATAGATCAAATCATTACTTATTGTATGGAGCCTTACTTCAAGTATGAAATTGTCAGCGCCTTCCCTTATAAGGTTCAAATTTATTTCATCATTGGAAATAATCCAGGGTATTTCCAGAATTCTTCTTTTGACCAGTTCTTTAATTTTTACAGGCTGATGTTTTGAGGAAACATTGAAGCGGAAAGTATGCCCGGTTTTCTTTTCTTTGTTTGATGATATTACAATTTCCTGGCCAATGATCCTTGAAAACGGAATTTCGACTGATTCATCATTATCGTTTATTACTTTTAAAGTTCTGCCTCCTATTTTATCGATTATACCTGATATAGACGGGGTATTAATGCTTTGTCCTGCTTTAAAAGTATTTTCAGTTTTAAGAATAACTCCGGCTATCAGATCACGGAATAAATACCATGCAAAAATTATAATAATTATAACTGTTATACATGCTTTTATCACAGTAAGGATAACTTGATCACTAAATAGCTGTTGAACAGCCCAATATGAAAATCCAATCCAAAGCAACATTTCCAAAACAGGAAGGGACCTGAAAATTATTACTCTGATAGCAGCCTTTAAAGGCAGGATATTAAAAATAATTCTGATCGATCGAAAAAATATATAAAATGCAATTGCAAGTATGAAAGTTTTTATAAAGATCATATTAATTCGAGACTTTTAAGTTTTTTAATTAAATAAATTTCCAAAACAGGATTAAGGGAATAAGTTTCAGGGTATCTTTCAATCAAAATGTTTTTCTTAAGTAATTCATGAACTATTTGCCCGGTTTCATGAATGTTATATAGTAATAAAGCGGCGAGGTTTTTAATTGAGAACCTGCGATGAATTACAAATTGTAAAATATGCATGATCTCATATTGAGATAATTGATCGGCAAATCTTAGTTCTTCATAAACAGGTTTTTCTATAAAAAGAGTATTAGCTGATATTTTTTTAATATTAGCCAGCCAAAGTTTAATAGTCAGGCCGGGATTCCCGGATGACAGGACAAAATAGCGGTTGAATAACCTGGCATAATCCCACTCTGTCATTTGATCCTCATGTGTTTTATTAAGGATAAATTTCATTGCTCCTGCCTGGTGGCGCAATAATATCAGGTTTTTAAGATCACGGGCATCAAAAGGCTGGCAATAAATTATATCAAGTGCCCAGATATTGAGGGAAGTAAGCTGATTTATAATGCTTAAAGCATTTTCATTGGTATTTATTATAAATAATATTGAGTTGCTGAATTCCTGCATTAAAGAAATAAGTTTTTCAACAACATGAGTTCCGAATGGCTTTCTTTGCCACCACAATTCAAGATCATGAATAATAATTACACTTTTTGAAGGAAGCATACTTAAATCGTATTGCAAATTATCCTTCCCGTTAATACTCTTAAGTAAGGTTTCTTCAAAAAGGCGGACATCGGCTGTACATTCACGCGGGGCCCTGACATTATAGATATTATTTCTGTTAAAGTGTAAACCTGCCAGTTGCTTACTTAATGTAGATTTCCCGGAATCAGGCTCACCACTTATTATAAGGAAGCCTGTTGATCCGTCAATGAATCGTTTTACTGCCCTGCTTCCTTTTTCAATTTCTGCTGACATTTCTACAAGAAAATCTCCTCCAATTCTTGAACTGCCGGAAAATAAATTTGCATAATAAAAGGGAAGTGATTCTAATATAGCTTTTGAAGGAGATAATTTTCCGGTAATCTTGCGGATTTGCTCTATAGTATATACAGATTCTTTCTCTTTAAGATGTTCCATTCGTCTTGCCCAAACCTGGCCTTCACTTGTAGTGTATAGTAATTTTACTAATCGATTGCTTAATTTTTCCCTTGTTGAGGTTTTAAAAGACTGGAAACGTTGAATTATTTTTTGCCGGCCGGTCCTTGTTGTAATTTTCGTTATACTTGCCGAGGCCCTGATTATGATATCCGAAGATAAGGGCTCGAAAGCATTCTTTAATCCAATTTCAAAGCTTTGTCTGATTTCTTTTGTTAGGTTCTTAATTTTAATTTCTTCACTAAGGTTACTGTTAATTATACTATCGATTAATTTATTTTTTTGTTCCTGATTAATTAATACATCTGATTCATCTGCCTTGTCAGAACCTGTATTATAAAGCTGGAAACTTGCCAGTCTGATTGTATCCCTGATTTTATTCAAAGACAAGGATAATTCGTTTTCACATTTTATCCATTGTCTTTTTAACTGGTCATTCAATTCATTGCTAATATAGAAATCAGCTGCTTTTCTTACTGAAACCTGGAGTTCATTAAGATCATCAAGTTGTTCCAATTTTATTTCATCAGTAAGCTCATCATCTGAAACCTGAATAGTCTCAGGGAGAGCAAATACTAATTCTTTTATTTCATTAATAAGCTGATTAAAATATTCTTCCAGGTCTGGCATGGATATTTCTTTCTGATCAGGAAAATATTTTTTATTTTTTGATAATTTCTCAATATCCCTTAGTGAATTAAGCTGATCTGTGAATGTTTTTAATTTCCCCAGGATATTCGATTGCAGTAAGATTTCTATTTCAAGAATTGTTTTTTCAAACTTTGTTTTGATCCTGTTTTTCAAAGTTAGAAAAATGAAGTCAAGAAGGGCTTTGTTTAAAAAGTTATTTAAAATCAGCTTATTTGCATAAAAGAAATTATTAATCAGACCTTGCAGCCGGGTATCTTTCTTTACAATTGCCCGAAATTGGCTATTTCTTGCAGAACTGAGAGGGCTATGAATGATTTTATTGTAATTTTCAAGGTTAGAGATTAACTTATCTAACAATTCATGACTTTCAGCATAAATATATTTCTCATTTTCGTTTTGTATGTTTACAAAACTTTTTCTGCAGTTTTCCTGATAATCGTTTATTTCTTCAATAGTTAATTTATTTGCGAGGGCCTGTTCAATTACATCATAATTATCCCTAAGTAATTTTTTTAGTTCCGAGAAGGTTATAAAATTTTGTGAAAAATATTGTTCCGTAAATCGTTTAAAATAATATAATCGTTTATGATAAATGTAAATTCTGTATGTTTTATGAATATTAATTTTAAGCTTCACTGTTTTACCGCTAAAGTTTATCAGGATAATTTTTCCTGC
Source organism: uncultured Bacteroidaceae bacterium (assembly GCA_964563105.1). Classification (GTDB taxonomy): domain Bacteria; phylum Bacteroidota; class Bacteroidia; order Bacteroidales; genus CAYVTV01. The sequence continues at coordinate 7,151 of CAZLXM010000092.1, read as the reverse complement.
GCGCTCCAACCATTCAATTATTCCTGATGTTTTTAATTGTCGAAGTTCTTTGCGGTTAAATTGTATACTTATTTTTTCCGGAAGGATCTTGAATGCCTCCTGAATTTCTGAAAGATATTTAGAAATACCTTGTTCAAGGGTTTCGTGTTCATATTTTAAATAACCGGCTTTGAATTCCTGCAGCAGCTTTTGAACATGAAACGAGTAATCATTTATGATTCTAAGGTATTCCCATTGTTTATCCTGCTGATTTTTTAGCTTGTTGGCAAGGGAGAGGTTCTCCAATGCTTTTATACTTAGGGTTTTAAATTGTTCAATGTAGGCATTTTTATTTTCGGGAACAGGAAATAAAACGTTATTAATATAACTGACGGAACTTTCTTCCAAATGGCCGGCAAGATTATGAATTTCATTAATTATGTATTCTGAACCTGAAATATTTAGTTTATCTACTATGGACAGGGGGGGCTTTTCGGGTATAAGTGATATTTTGCCCGGAGCTGCCATATCTGAAATTACGTTTATTTCTTCAAAAGTAGAGGCTGCATGAATAAGAAGAAATGAATTATTAGTTTCAATAATTTCATTTGTATTACCTATTATTTCAAATATATTCTTTTTGTTAAAATCGGGTATTTCGGCAATAATCAGGTCAGATTCAGAAGATTCCGATCGTATGTGGTCTTTTTCAGGAATTTTTTCCACATTGTTTATTACTTTTATTTTTGCTTTTATCCTATAATTTTCAATGATCTGATTAAGGATGACATAGTATTTTTCCATATTCCTGCTCTCGGAACAGAGAGAAAGAATCCTTATTTCAGCATTTCTCCATTCAGTTGTTCCGGTAATAAAGCGGATAAGATGAATTGCAAGGGGTAAATTCCTTCCTTTACCCTGCCACCAGATATCAATTTTTTTATAATCACCGAATCCTCTTTCTTTATTATAATTTAAAAATGCAAGGTTGTAATCCAGCTTTTTAAGACTTACCAGCATTTCAGCATATTTTTCGGGATCCCGGGTGTTTTTTGCCCATCCCATGAGTATGGTATTAGGTTCAAAACCCGTGAAACCATATATTTTACTGATCATTTCAATGCCTTCGTATATATTCCGGCATTCATGTTTTCGGGTGATGACATCTGTAAACCCGCCGATAGTTTCAGAGCTTACTCTGGCTGTACGACTGAACAGGAGATTTTCTCCCGGATGTTCTATTAGTTCAAAATTGGTAAAGATCCCCAGTTTGCCAACAAGTGCTTTTCCTATTTCTATCAGATGAGGCCTTGCTCCGGCACTTCCACTGAATAGTATAACATTAGGCCTCCAGTTACGTGTATTATCCTGACTTTTAGTTAATTTAAACAAGCCTGTTTTTATCAGGGAAAGCCATATACTCGATCTTGTATCGCCGGTTTGTAGATTTAATTCTTTATTTTTCAGGAAAAAAAACAAGCTTATAAGAACGAGGGAGGCAGCAGCCATTGCCAAAATATCCAGCTGGATCATTACTATAATACATGCTAATGATCCGGCAATGCTGACAAAACGGGGGATTTTAAAGGAAGGCCTGAAATCACTGCTTGCCCAGCTTTCCACTGTATATGTAATGTTTAAAAATCCATAAGTTATTATAAAAAATATAGTTACTATGCGTGCAATTGCATTTAGTTCTCCGATAAGGATCCCTGCTTGTGCAATTATAAATGTCAGAATAAGTGCATTTCTGGGCTCATTGGAAGGACCGTAACCTTTACTAAAAAATGAAGGGGCAATACGGTCGGATGCAACTGCCTGCAAGATCCTGGGTGCCCCCAATATACTGCCAAGGGCTGATGAAAATGTTGCCCCAAGTATTCCTGCAATTACAAATTGGGGAATAAAGGAAATACGAAAAAGAGCATTTGAATCATTAATTAAAAGTTCTCTGTTTACTGTAAAAGATAAAAAAATTGCAAGGCAGACATAAACCAGTAGTCCTGTCAGAATTGCTAAAATAGTACCAAAAGGGATATCTCTTCTGGGGTCTTTCAAATCTCCCGACATTGATACTCCCGCTTCAAACCCCGTTACTGCAGGGAAAAAGATGGCAAATAGGCTAATCCAAGGAAGTGCTTCCGGAAGCGTGTGTAATTGAGAACCATAAGGTTTATAATCGTGATTTCCTAAAAATATTGCCAAAAGCGAAAGTATCATCACGGTCAGGATCAAATATTGTGTTTTAATTGCCAGGGAAGTGCTTATAAATGTAAGAATGGTTACCAGAAGTAATATAATTGAACCTGTAAGCCTGACTGTAAAAAGATTAACTTCAAAACCGAAATAACTGAGAAACGATTCGGCGAAGCCAATCAGATATAAACTCACACTGAATGATAAACCAACGAACAGGGCATAGCCCAAAGTTCCTCCTATTGGTAATCCGAGACTTCTTGAAATAATAAAGTATGTCCCTCCCGTTCCAACTCTCTTGTCGGTTGCAATAGATGCTATACTTAGCCCTGTACTTCCGGAAATAAGGTGTGCCAGCACTATTATTCCCAAAGTTGCTATAAGTCCCGCCTGCCCGACTATCCAGGGCAACCGGAGATACATTATAACACCGAGGATTGTAAGTATCGAAGGAGTAAAAACACCGCCGAACAGGCCAAACTTTTTTGCTTTTGCCATTAATTTTTTATTCTTTTTCAAAACATGTTAAAAGTACAAAAAATTATGAAAAAGCTCATCTGGTGTTAATCAGAAGTTTTTAGATTATATGTGTTTTTATACCTGAAAAATCTTTATTAGAAGTAAAGCCTCTATAAAGACAAATGCAATCTCGCTTATAAAGTTTTCAGTTATTCATCCCAATTTAGAATTTTATAAAAATCAAATTCTTCAGGATCTTTAACATATTTTTTTGCACCGCGATAATCTGCTTTTGTTATAAAATGCATATTATTCCGGTAAATAATTTGTACAATTTCATTTGACGGGTCTACCAGGCGTGGTTTTATTTTACCGTTTTCATCTTCAACATCTTTAAGATAAAGAGGAGAGATTTCCCCATCTTTGGTAACCGTTACCATACAGCCGGTTTGTCCATTTTTGAATAATTTATAAACACCCAGGCCTAATTGTGTGGTATAGGCCAGGTCATAGGCGACAGGCCTGCGGCAGCGCAGTTCATATCCAATTTCATTAGGCCGGCTTTTAATATTAATCCTGAGAGTTTTAATTTTTTGTTGTGTAAGCATATTAAAGATATGAGATTTGCTTACATTACCCAATTCCGGATGCCCGTGGTCATCGTAGGTAAAATTAATTCCGGTGGCAATGATCTCTTCATCCGACATAAAATGAAAAACTCCTTCAGAGATGATTGCAACACCATAATCAATACCTAATAACCTTCTTTTAACCATTGAAGAAATTACAAGATTTGTGATTTTTTCAAAAGTAATTTTAGTTTTATTAAATATTTCAGGAATAATTATCATCGGGAAGTGACAGGCAGAGCCGATACCAAAAGCCAGATGTCCGGCTTCCCTGCCCATTGCTGATAAAACAAACCAGTTACCGGAGGTCCTGGCGTCTTCATATATAGTTCTGGCAATACTAACGCCTTCTTCTAAAGCTGACTGATAACCGAATGTGGGAATTCCTTCCGGTAGGGGAAGGTCATTATCAATTGTTTTAGGTACATGGATATTTGAAAATTTCAACTGATTCTCCTGCAGATATTTTGTAAGCCTGTTAGCGGTTGAGGCTGTATCATCCCCTCCGATAGTAACCAACAGTTTTACATTATTTTTTTTAAAAAAATCAACCCTGAATTCTTCATCTTTTGGCTTATAACGGCTCATTTTTAGAGCTGAGCCCCCTCTGCTTGCTATTGTATCAGCAAAATCAAAATCGAGGTAATCAAATGAGGGTTCAGATGAGAACAAAGTCTTAAAGCCACCATTTAATCCTAAAACCTGATATCCATTTTGAAGAAAAATTTTTGTGACCGAACTTATAACAGTGTTTATCCCTGGTGCAGGCCCTCCTGCACATAAAATAGCAATTGCGTCTTTCATAATGAATTATATTAAT
>CAZLXM010000092.1:0-3058 GCA_964563105.1 uncultured Bacteroidaceae bacterium | reverse complement strand
CCTGAAAATGCACTGATAAAATAAGTTACAAATATCGAAATAAGTTTTGAAAAAACGATTTAGAAAAATTCTAAATAACTTAAGTAATATCACTATCTTTGCACATATTTTATCAATTTTATTAATATAATATGGCCGGAAGCTTACATAATTATAAGATTTATAAAATTATCCACACCTTTTTTCTGTATTTAATGATTATTCCCATAAAATTGTACCAATTTTTACTTTCCCCGTTTTTTGTGAGATCCTGTAGATTTCATCCAACATGTTCAGAGTATGCTATCCAGGCTTTTAAGACAAGGGGTATTTTTAGCGGTATATATCTTACAATTTGGAGATTAATCAGATGTAACCCGTGGGGTGGATATGGTCATGATCCGGTACCCCCTCCTGGTACAGGAAGTATAAAACATCTGTTTTTAAAAATATTTAGAAAATTTTCTAATTTTTTAAGGAAAATAAAACACTACATTTGGCCTGTTGACATAAGACGTAATGGCAATTTATAATAGGATTTTAATATTAATTTTTATTTTGCTTCTATCCTGTTCACCGGAAAGTAGTAATGATAATTATATTTCCGTTAGTATCCCTCCCATTAAATATATGGTTGAAAAAATAACAGGAGATAAATATAAGATAAATATTCTTGTACCACCGGGTGCTTCGCCGGAGACTTATGAAATGTCCCCAAAACAGATAAAAGATCTGTCAAAATCCCGGTTTTTATTTATTACCGGATTATTAAGTTATGAGCTTACACTTAAAACCAGATTACAGGGAATAAATAAAAATTTAGTTATCGGGAATCTTTCTGAAGGAATAAATATAATCAGTGATGATCACCGGCATCATAAACATGAAGATTTTGGCGCAGACCCCCATATCTGGGTATCTCCAAAAACTGTGAGAATAATTGCGGATAATATTTTCACTACATTAGTTAATTCTAATCCTGAATTAGAACAATATTACCGGAAAGGCTATAATGAACTCCGGGAAGAAATTGAAGAAGCAGATCAAATTCTTGAGGACCTGTTTTCTGACTTGTCCGAAAAATCTTTTTTGATATATCATCCTGCTCTTGAGTATCTTGCCAGGGATTATAATCTTGAACAGATAGCATTGGAATTTGAAGGTAAAGTTCCGCCTCCCTTATATATTAAAAAGATTGTTGATATTGCAAAAGAAAAAAATATAAAAACTATCCTCATTCAAAAGGAATTTAATATTGATAATGCAAAGTCAATTGCAAAAGAGATTGGCGGAAGTATTATTCAGATCAATCCGCTGGAAGAGAACTGGTATGAGGAAATAGTTACTACAGGGAAGATATTGCATGAAATTTTTGCTAAAGAAAAATGAGGCCACTTATTCAAATAAAATCTGTTGATGCCGGATATGATAGTTTAGTTGTACTGAAGGATATTAATTTAACAATCAGGGAAAAAGATTTTATTGGTATCATCGGGCCTAACGGAGGTGGCAAAACAACTCTGCTGAAATTGATCCTTGGGCTTATTAAACCTTTTAAAGGTGAAATAGAATATCATTTTCCTGAAAAATCCGGAAATATTGGATATTTACCTCAGTTTAATGAAACTGATATAAGATTTCCAATTAGTGTGAAAGATGTGGTTTTATCCGGACTGCTACCTCCAAATACTTTATTTCAACATTATACAAAAAGTGATAAAGAGAAAGTAGTTCAGTTATTAAACACCATGGGTATTGCTCATAAGTTAAACACTCCTGTTGGTGATCTTTCCGGAGGGCAGCTTCAGCGTGTATTTCTTGCGAGGGCTGTTATATCCTCCCCTTCACTCCTGGTACTTGATGAACCCGGAACTTATGTAGATAACCGGTTTGAAACTGAACTTTATGAGTTACTGAAAGAATTGAATAATGATATGGCAATTCTCCTTGTTTCACATGATATCGGGATAATTTCAGCATATGTTAAAACAATTGCATGTGTGAATTCCCGCTTACATTATCATGATTCAAATGTTATTACCTCCGAACAGTTAGAGATTTATAATTGCCCGGTTGATATTATTACACACGGCAAAGTACCACACCGGGTTTTACAGGATCATAAATCAGATTAAAAATATGGCAGAGATTTATGGGATCTTTAGTTATGGATTTTTTCAAAATGCCCTTATTGCCTGCATTTTGACTTCCATTAGCTGTGGGATCATAGGCACATATATTGTTTCAAAAAGGGTTGTGTTTGTAAGCGGCGGAATAACCCACGCTTCATTCGGAGGAATAGGAATAGGATATTTTATTGGAATTAACCCTGTTCTTGGAGCTTTAGTTTTTTCTGTATTATCAGCAATAGGAATTGAATATTTTACAAAAAAAGCTGCCATGCGAAATGATTCTGTGATAGCAATGCTCTGGTCACTAGGGATGGCAATTGGGATTATTTTTCTTTATATGACACCGGGATATGTCCCCAATTTGACAACTTTTCTCTTTGGTAGTATTATGACGATTGATACAATGGAGTTGTTTATTTTATTAATATTATCAATATTTCTAATCCTGTTTTTTTTATTTTTTTACCGGCTTATTCTTTTTGTTTCTTTCGATGAACAATTTGCACTTACACGGAAAGCTCCTGTTGCTTTTATTAACTATCTGATGATTAGTCTGGTTGCTCTTACAGTAGTGCTAAACATTAAAGTGGCAGGTATAATTCTTATAATGGCCCTTTTAACTATTCCCCAAAATGCTGCCAATCTTTTTACCAGACAATTTGATAAAATAATGTATTATTCCATTATCATTGGATTTACAGGTTCATTTACCGGATTGCTAATTTCATACTTTCTGAATATTCCCAGCGGAGCTACAATAATCTTTTCACTTATTGTTATTTATATGCTTATGCTTGTATTCAGATCAATTAAGGTGAGTATCAACAGGACGGCCTGAATTTTCATTGTCGGATGAATGGGCCGGGATATAATAATTAATTTATTAGCTTATAATAGTAGTGATGCGTTAACTTTTTAAAATATATTATAATTATATATATATCAAT
>CAZLXM010000091.1:0-16215 GCA_964563105.1 uncultured Bacteroidaceae bacterium | reverse complement strand
TAGCCGGGGGTATATTATGAAAAAAATAAAAAATATTATAAATTTTTTCTTTTTTATTCTATTGCTCTTTCCGGTGCATACTAAAGGGTCATTGGATAGCGCTGTATATCCGGGAGTTGAATTTTATGAGCAACTTAACAGGGAAATCCCGTTACTTATGGCGAAATATAAGATTCCGGGTGTCATATTAACAGTTATAAAAAATGCTGAAGTTACATTTTCAAATGCTTATGGTTATGCCAATCTTACGACTGGACGAAAAATATCAACAGATGACTATTGCCGGGTTGAATCAATTTCTAAATCGCTGACAGCGTGGGGTATAATGAAATTGGTTGAGCAGGGTAAAGTAAATCTTGATACGCCTGTTATTGAATACATAAAAACATGGGATTTCCCAAAATCTGAATTTTCAACGAATAAAATAACCGTCAGACAACTATTAAATCATACTTCAGGTTTGCCTTTAGGTACGATTGGCGTACGGTATTCGCCAACTGAACAAAGGCCAACGCTTAAAGAGAGTTTAACACAGAATGCTTTACCAAATCACAATCCTGGCTTACGTTTTGAATACTCCAATGTTGGATATCATCTTCTGGAATTATTAATTGAGGAAGTTACGGATATGAGTTTTGTACGTTATATGGAGCAGGAACTTCTTCTCCCTCTGGGGATGACGAATTCCAGTTTCGAATGGCGAAGCACTTTTTCGGGTAACATTCCTAATGGTTACGATTTCAGGGGGAATCCTATACCTCCTTATGTTTATCCGGAGAAAGCTGCTGGTGGATTATTTGCTACCGCAGGTGATATTGCAAAATTTGTTTGTGCAGGGATGATGAATTCAAAATATATTGGGAAAGTACTTAAATTGGAAAGTATATTGCAGCTTTATTCAGCTTCGGTTAACAAACTTGGTTTATATAGTATTGTATTTAATTCGTATGGATTCGGTTATTTTATAGAGGAATTACCCGATGGAAAAATAGCAGTTTCTCATGGCGGACAAGGGACTGGATGGATGTCCCATTTTCACTCTGTTCCTGAAACGGGTGATGGTATTGTTATCCTTACCAATAGCCAGCGCAGTTGGCCATTTTTTGCACAAGTATTAACCTCCTGGGCACAATGGGCTGGTTTTAAGCGGATTGGGATGAGCGTAATCACTATAAGCGAAAGGTTTCTATGGATTGTGTTGGCCATAATAATCATTATCGTTATTTGGCAAATATTAAAAGTAATAGTTGGTATTCTTCATTCCACCCGTAGTTTATCTATATTTTCAAACAAAAATATTAGATGCAGGACAGCTATGATGATAGCCTTTGTTTTAATATTAGCAATATATATATGGGCGGTGAGTCAGGATTACTTTTTCTTTACATCTATTTTTCCGGGAATAGCATCCTGGCTGCTATTTGTTACGCCAGCAATGGAAATTATGTTGCTATTAGTTGTACTGTTCCCAAAATCAGGTGAATAGCTATGTCAGAAAGTCCTGAAAATTAAAATTAAGAAAAGAACGATGATGAGAGAGAGCTTCCAAAGCGATACTTTGCATCATGGAACAATAATAAAATAAGTTTTAAAAGCAGATCCTGTAGGTAACCATTGGCATAAAGCCCATTTGATATGATGTTGATATTTGTTTCGTGCTGTTATTCCAGTTTTGTATGAAAATATTTTTATGGTTTGTAATATTTTGTAAATCCAGTGCCCATTCCTGGTTCAGCCAGTTCATATTCAGACGAAAGGTTATTCTTCCGTTCATTCTGAAATAATTGGGATAATGCAATTCATAAGCATGGCTCCAGTTATACATTACAGAATTCTTTTCCAGTGAGCGTTCTGTGTCAATTTCAAGATAAGGGTTCCCCCCTGCATAAACAATCTTAACATCAGCGGACAGAAATGATCTCCTGCCCACGCTCCATTCATAGCCGGATAGTGCATTTAATACAAACCTGTTATTAAATGCCGAGTTCCGTTGGACTCCGTCGTAACCTCTGTATCCGGTATTAAATAGTGATGCGGTAAACAAATAGTAAAATCCCTGTTGAAGAAATTTTTCAAAAGTTATTTCCAATCCATAATTCTGACCTGTTCCGATGTTTTCCATACTATCAAGAACAACAAAAGAAAATCCGCCTCCCTGATTGATAAGTGAATATTCAGGCTGATATTTTGAAACCGGTATATTATATAGTTTCTGATAATAGAGTTCTGATTTCAGCCTGTGCCCTTTAGCAAACAAACGGTCATAGCCGGTAACAAGATGAAAACTTCTTGACATACCAAGATGCTCATTTGTATATTCATATTGAACCGGATGATCAGATACAGTTTTTTGACTAAAATATATTGCTTTCATTTGGGCCTGACTGTGAAATCCGGCTCCCAGACTGAATGATTGTCCGGGGGCATTACTCCATTTAAGTCCAAATCGTGGTTCGAAAGATTTGCTGCCATTTAAAAATAAATAAGAAGAATTTACTCCTGTAGACAGGGATAGTTTATCTGAAAACCGGTGCTGCCATTCAGTGAAAAGGCGGGCAGAAGCTGTATTTCCGCATGAATTCATATAAAAGAAGTAATCTCCTGTTGTTTTTCGGAATTGGGCCCCCATATATTGAAGGTCAAAAATGTCAAGTACCAGGCCTGTATTAAGATAGTTACATGAATTGAAACGTTGATTGTACTTAGTTGAAAGTGTATATTTTATTTCATACATATTCTCATCAATCATTTTTTGTTTCAATCCCTCTCCCAGGTCAAAAATCTTTGCCTTTCCTTCAATACCTGATATTGCAACTATTCCTGTAAGGCGTGCATTATCAGTTAAATATCTGACACAGGTTAATCCAGTAACTCCCATTCTGTTACGATAATACAGGTCTGTTCCTGAGAAGCCATATTGTGCATCATCTCCTTCACTGTCAAGCATGGCAATTCTGTTGTCTCCTCCCAGGGCAAACAGTGATAAACGGCCATTCTTAAGCGGAAAGTTTAATTTCATTGACAGATCCTTGTATTTCGGGATGGCGGAGCCGGTACCAAAACTCATTCCCAATGCGTTAAGAAGTTCAAGGGTACTGTACCTGAAGCTAACCAGGTAAGAAGCCTTTTTTGTATCAATTAAGGGCCCTTCGGCCCCTAATTCAAATCCGTTAAACCCGATTTGGCCCAGGAATTCCTTTTTCTGGTTATTCCCATTACGCATCCGAAGATCAAATACTCCTGACAATGCATTGCCGAACTCGGCAGGGAATGCCGAAGTATAAAAGTCAGAATTAGTCAGGTGGTTGTTGTTTATCATACTAATTGGCCCGCCTGTGGAGCCTAATGAGCCAAAGTGGTTTGGGTTAGGGACCTCCACTCCCTCAAGTCTCCAGAGAAGCCCCAGGGGTGAGTTTCCACGGATAATAATATCATTACGCTGGTCTGATACAGAAGAGACTCCTGCAAAATTAGTTGCCATGCGTGATGGATCACCCAGACTACCTGCATATCTCTCCGTTTCATCAATTGTAAATGTACGGGTACTGATCATGGCCATTTCATTTGAGGGTAGTTCGTTCTTTGGGGTAGGACGTATTATAACATCCTCCAAAGAGTATACCTGTTCTTTCAGCCTGATTTCGATAATCAATTCTTTGCCTGATGTCAACAACAGATTAGTCAACATCTCAGATTTATATCCAATAGAACTTGCTATTAGGGAAATCCTCCCCACTGGTAGTTTGTCGAACCGGAAAAAACCCGCTGAATCTGTGATAGTCCCTTTTAAAGGATCTGAGTCCTGAATGATGATTGTTACATATGGTACCGGGAGCTCCGTATATGCATCAATCACCCGCCCTCTCAGAGTTTGAGTAATAATCTGTGATGATAATGGTAAAAAATTCAGGAAAAAATGAAGGGCGATAAGTAATGTAATAATTGTATTTTTCATAAACACTCATTTAAATTAAACATCTATTAGAAAGCTGTCAAAATTAGATATGGGAAATGAGTGCTTAAAATTTTTATAGTTGAATGACATGAACCGGTTTATGAATGCCGGCTATTTGATTCTGAAAGCTAAGAATTTATTGATCAAGCCATTTTTTAAAGCTTGTAACCTTATCAAGACTAACAAAAACCTCTTCATGAAATTTTGGATTCAGATCAAGTTTAAGCCGGCTTTTTGGATAAACGTGTATTTCAGCTATACCATTTATTTCCACCAATATTTTACGGTTGATCCTGAAGAATTTTTTCGGATCAAGTTCTGCCATCAGCTTGTCAAGACTCAGGTCTACAGGATAAGGACCTTTTTCTTTCAAATAAGCATATACTCCTCCTCCCTCGCTAACGAAATATGCCACTTGCTCAATATCAATAGTTTTTATTTTTGTCCCGAAACTGGTAGAAAATCTTTCCCGGTATTTGGGTGCTTTTTCTGACATAAAACGATAAAGTGAGTTAATATCTGAGCCTGACACTGTCCCTGTTTTTTCGCTTATTTTACTGTATTTTTTAAGAGATGCAACCAGTTCTTCCCGGATAACTGGTTTAAGCAAATAGTCTATACTGTTTAGTTTAAAGGCTTTTATGGCGTATTCATCAAATGCTGTTGTGAAAATAATCGGGCACGAGATATTTACCTTTTCAAAAATAGAGAAGCTAAGGTTATCTTCAAGATGTATGTCAAGGAAAATAAGGTCCGGCTCTTTATTGCTTTTGAACCATTTTATTGATTCTTCAACTGATTCGAGTTCAGCAATAACCTCAATCTTACTGTCATAGTCATGAATCAGCTTTTTAAGCCTTAATGAGGCAAATGACTCATCTTCAATTATTACGACTTTCATGAATAAATAATATTAATTTCAATGACTATTTCTTTAACCTTGTTTAGGCAGGTACGCAAAAATACCTCTGGTGTCATCTCCTGATTCAATAGATTAAATGAACATTATCCACATCTCAAAACCAAACATAGTTTTCTTCTGATTTTTGCCCTTATTGTTAAATCACTTATCTGTAATCAGAGGTATTTTTGCAATATATTTGTTTTTTGTTTTTTCAAAAACCGGAATCTTATCTGATATTAATTTGTATCTGTTTTTAATATTTGTTAATCCAATCCCGGTTGACCGGATATGGTCCTCCCGGACCTGTATGTTATTTTTAACCACAAGGAAGTTATCTTTATCAACCTCGATTTCAATTCTTAAGGGATTTGATTTTGAAAATATATTATGTTTAATTGCATTTTCAATTAAAATCTGTAATGCCATTGGAAGGATCATCATTTCTGATTTATCATTTCCTATTTCTATTTTTAAAATGATCTTCCCGGTAAACCTAATTTTCAGGAGGAACACATAAGCATTAATAAATTCGAGTTCAGTTCCTAATGAGATGATATCCTTTTCTTTATTTTCCAGAACATAGCGATAAACCTGCGACAGCTTTTCAGTAAATGATTCTGCAAGATCAGCGTTGGTTTTTATAAGAGAGACCAGGACATTCAGGCTGTTAAAAAGAAAATGAGGGTTTACCTGCTGTTTTAGTACCTCAAACTGTGATTGCAGGTTTGCTTTCTGAAGTTCGATGAGGCGGGTGTTTGCCTGAGTCAGTTCACGGGTCCTTTCTTTTACTTCATTCTCCAGTCTTTTATTTAATTGCCGTTCCTGCTCAATCAGTTGAAGGGCATGGCCGGTTTTCTCTTCTTCAATTCTTACCTGGAGGTCAACCTCAGATTTTTCAGCTGCAATCCTCAACTGTTTGTCAATAAAACGGATCATATAATATTGTAAATAAATACATAACACTCCGGTGAAAAGTATATATATCCCTTTAAAGAGATGCGAGGAAGGGGAGGTTGAAGAACTTTGCAAATAGGCTTCGGGATTTGCCATATAGCTTATAACATAGACAATACCGAATCCGATCAGGGTAATAATTATCAGAAAGATCAGAAGTGACTGGTCAAGCCTGAATGTGTACAATAAGAAAAGCAATGGCAAAAGAAAAATTGTCGCAGCCGCGGTAGAGGCCAAAGGATCGTATTCAGCAGACAGGATATAATAATGAGTGCAGATTACCCCTACATCAAGTATAGCACTTGCAAAACCAAGATATCCCGGATTATATTTTTTGATCACGGCATACCATAAAACAATATTCGATAGAAAATATACCATGATCAATATAAATGCATGACCAGACTCCTTTCGGTACCCTAATGAAAGCTGCACAATCAGGAGAATGGCTATCAGAAAAATAAAAGTCCACCGGAAGTAAACAGAAATCCGGGCTCCTTTTAACTGCTCATCTCTGATTAGTTCAGGATCAAGATTCACATGCCAGCTTTTCATTTTCCCCGGTTTATAATTTAATCACCTCTATGAAAGATACCGAAAACTTATTAATTCTTATTTTATGTTCAACAGGATTCTATATACAAAGGTAACAATTGTCCTGCCTAATTATTAAGTTTTGGTTTACAATAATTAGTGTTAAGTACTACTGATTTTTAAATACTTAGCTGCTTCTTTTTTTTCTCTGACAGCAACCTTTGGTCAGTTTATTGCTTAAAAAAACTAATAATGTTTTCATATTAATTTATCGCGGAATGGAGGCTGAACAACCACGTTAACTCTGGCTTCATGACATGTCAGCCAAACCCTTTCTCGAAACCGGTAATGGTATTAATTGGAATTCCGGCAATTAGCTCCTGAACGATAGACAGAAAAAAGAGATGTTCATGTATTGGCGTGTTTTTATCTGTTCAATTTTATCAGGGGTATAAATATGACTAAACATGTCATTGGGCCCTTTGATCTCCCGGGAAAATCCTGCTAAATGACTTGTTGTAAACTTGTAATTTTATTTCCACAAATCCTCTATATTTTTGCTGTTTAATAAATGAATAGATGATTGATTTGTAAATATCCAATCATTAATCAATTTGTCAATAAAATAATTCTTTAATGATCTTTTTAAATATTCAGCAAATTCTAAAGTTGTGGAACCAGTATCCTCAAATTCTCTATAATAACCTTTAATAGCATTAAAAAAAGCTTCTTCGCCAACCTTCCGGTAAAGAATATAAAAAAACAACATTCCTTTTGAATATGAATAGTCTGTCATATTCTTTTCTCCATACTCAATAATTGGAGTAGTCGCAAAATCTGAATTACCCGCAATTTGGTTTTTTACATTTTTAAAAGTTATCCCTGCCATTTTCTCAAAGTAATTTTCATCTTCAATCTTTCCCTTAACAAGAAATTGCAAAAACATAGCCAGGCCTTCACTCTCCAGCCTGCAAGGTGCTTTATCTTTATGAGGGACATTCCATAAATGGGAAACTTCATGATATAATTCTCCGGTATATTCCGGATTTTTAAAAGCAGTGGAAGTTTGAATTATTCCGCATGGAACCGTTTGAGACCCATATCCCTCTAAAATTTCAATTACAATAAAATCTTTAAGTTCTTTTTTTCCAAACCAGTTATCGTAAAGCAATTTTGTTTGATGAATAGTATTATAAACTCTTTGGGCACCTATGCTGTCTTCTTTAAAAAAATATATTCTAAAATTATCAAATGATAATGTATTATACTTTCCTATAGCCAGATCAATTCTCCATGATGGCAGTATGCTTTGATAGTTATATTTTGCAGTTCTTTCTTTTTGCTCAATTTCAATAAGTTTTCCAATGGCAACTGCTTTTAAGGAGTCAGGTACAGTTGCGGAAATTTTATAATCAAAGTGTTGTAGTCCAAGAGATTTTAGTGCTTGCAGAGATGGAGTCCCTTGCAAAGGATAAGCAAATGCATCCATACGTATAATTGTAAATTCGGGTGAGATATGATCTTTGACATAATTCATTCCGGTTTCAGAGTAACCAAGGATGCTACCTTCATAATTGATGGTCAATGTGGAATTTATTCGTAATAATTCTCTTAAAGGTATTTTTATATGATTAACCTGAAGTTTTTCAAAATCTTCAAATGATACTACCTCCTGGGTAAAATCAATGTTGCTACCAGAATTGTCTGTTATGGAACTTACTTTTAATAGTCTATATAATAGTAAGTTTAATGTATCACCTTCTCCACTGATATCCACCTTTGCGATACATGATAATCTCTCATTTTCAAAATCGAATTTAAAGTCCAGGTCATATTGCCCGACTTTTAGTTGTGAAAATAAGAAGTTAAAACCTGCTGATATCAATAAAAAAATTAAAATTAATCTCTTTAGAATCATAATATTGGTTTTTACAGGATGTTTAACTCTTTTGAGCTTTATTTCCGGCTACTTTCAGCCTGCCTGGTAAACTTCTTTTTAGTTGCTTACATTCTTATTATATTTTAGATCTGTCACTTCCAATTTTAACCAAGTCCAATCACCATTGTCGAGTTTCCAGGTAGAAGTCATTTTTGAGGGGACTTTAATTTTTTCGAAAGTTTTGTAGTCCGTAATGTTCATTATCCAGTCGATTCTCCTGGCTCCCGGCACATTGTCTTTATAGCGCAAGGCAGAAAACATAGTCACATCACCATTTTCGTTGAAATGAAATGTGCCATTTCCGGTCGTGCCTTTATAAGTCATTGTAGCTTTTGCAGTATTGTCATTTATTTGTTCCCAGGTTATGTATGGGCTTAATGCTAAAGAGGGGAACCAGACCATTTCGCCCAGATATCGTTGTAATGCACCTTCGTCTAATTTTTCACCTTTTTTATTTACTACATTGATCAGGGAATTCATCTTAATCAGCATTTCTCCTTTGCCGGCATCAAATTTATCTCTGCCCTGAAAGTTGATTATTCCATTCATTTTTACATCAACTGACCATATAAATGCCGGATTATCAATTGTTGTATATTGGATGGCAGTAGCATTCATCCAATTATCCTGTTCCGGCTTCATCTTCATTCCGGCTTTTTGTGTTACTTTTCCAATATGGATAAATGGTTGGCCAGGCATACCGGAACTTCGAAGCCAATTTTTCACTGGTTCCGGTAAGCTTTGAATATCATTTTCATCAATGATTTTATTTTCAACGACTTCATTCTGATTTAATAATTGATTTTTTTCGTTTTGAATTTGCCTTTGAAAATTATTATATCCAAATGAGGTAAATAGCACAATTAAAATAAGAAAATTTGCGATGGTCCCAAACTTTGCATCTTTCCAATACATGATGATTAGTGTTTGGGAAATAGCTATAGCCGGAAAACCAACAAGCCACGCATATTTTGAATTAGAAAAAAACAGGGTGCCATATAATATAAATAAAATAGCGGCTGCCATCCAAAATAATCCAATGGATTTTGAAACCGGAAGTTTTAGTCCTCTCACTTCCTTTAGCTCAAATCCTTTTATAAATCCGGGCAAATGAATTAATCCGTGAAAAAATACGATTATTAGAAAAATAATTTTCATGGTTCTAATTTTGCCATTGTTGCAATCGTTCCAGGTACAAGCGTGATTCTACAAATTTTCTGTGTTTTTTAGTTGTTAGTTTTTCCAATAGCTCTAATGATGAAATGTAGGAAGCTAAATTACCATTTGATGATATAAACTTACCATCTTCGACAAAACTTATTTTTGAATCGTCCTGAACTTTTAAATTAGGATAAGACTTTTGAAGCCCAATTCCGCCACCAATCCAGGTAACAATTTTCTTTCCGTCAGCGACACCGCTTTCACCAATTAATGTTGCACCGGCACAATTGCTTACAGTGTAGTCGGTGTTGTTATTTTGATCCTTAATGAATTCAATAAGGCTTTTATTCTTTATATGATCTGTCATGTCATAGGCACTCGGAACAATAATGATGTCAAGTTTGGGTGCATTGGAAAATATATAATCCGGAAAAATTTTTAATCCTTCTTCGCAAGTATAGAGGTCATAATTTTCGGCAATAGTTATAACATTAAATAATTGCTTTCCGTCTTCCGAGTCTTTTGCAAAAACATCAACAGGTGCTGTAATATCAGTCATCAGGACTTTGTCATAAATTAAAATGCCAATGGTTGGCAGATCCGGGGCCAAAGGTTTTATATTTTTGGTTAATGACCGTATCTCATCTTTATTAAGGGTATTGTTTTTTTCTGTTGATGAACTTATCGGATCGGGACTGTAAGTTGCCGGACTATCGGCTATGCTGGTTGTCTGTTCGCCGGTTAGCTGTTTTTGTGTTTGTTTGGTTTTTTGTTCGTTACAGCCAATAAGCAGAATCATAAAAATTGTAATTATAAAGATTTTGTTTTTCATTTTTATCATATTTTCGGTGTTGTTAAAATTCCGACTAACACTCCGGTGATATAAAACGCAGGGGATAGGGGAGCTGCCCTGTAAAAACAAATTTTAATATGAGATGTTCAAAGATATGTTGAAACTACCAGATTTTATTATAAAATGTTGCAGCTTTATACTTTTTATCTATAATCTTTTTCTTTAACAGCAACATATAAATTTATCTCAGGATTTTTTCCTAAGCTCCTGTCGTCGTGTAGTTCAAAATCTCCAAAAATATCTGAAGCTTTATAATCGGATTTTGGCAGCCACTCAGTATAAATATATCTTTTCATTCTGCCCATTGTAATCCCCCAGGCAAACTTACTTTTCGCCTGAATACGAAAAACTGCAAATGTAACAGCAGGTATTTCGTATGATTTTAATCCCTCCGGAATACTTTCCACTTTTGTCACAGCATCTCCAATTATATATTTAAAGGTTCTTTTTTCCGGGTTATAGTCCTTACTAACATTTAACCTTGCCCATGGTTCCTTTTTATTCGGAACAGGATTTTTATTTACGATATCATTAAATTTACCTGCAAGCTTTCCAACATCTTTATAGATATTTTTATCATCTGTATTTATTTCTAATCCAATGATGTGAATGGGTTCATCTAATGTTATAATTTTTGGTTCAGATTTATCAATATTGCCAATTAAAAGAAAGTATGATGCAATTGTGATCAGGGTTACCACTATTAAAATTGTTAAAAAGATTTTCATTAGAAAATATTTTAGTTTTATTGTTTTTAATCACGTCGTTCTGATGGAACCTCCGAATATTTTCATTTTTTTATTGTGTACGATAGTACATGGAGGTTTCACCAGAAAATAATTGTGTTATATTGTTGTTAATCAATTCGTTCTGATGGGACCTCTAAATATTTTCATTTTCTTGTTGTGAACGATAGTACATGGAGGATTCATCAGAAAATATTTTAGTTATATTGTTTTTAATCACGTCGTTCTGATGGAACCCTCAAATATTTTCATTCTCTTTTTGTGAACGATAGTACATGGGGGTTTCATCAGTATATATTTTAATTTATTGTTGAAGTGTTTGGTTTTTGAATTTTGACTTAAACGTTCTGCTTTCCTATGTATGACTACTAAAGACCGGGTTTAGCAGCAGTACATGATTATGGGCTTCATTTCCATCAATATGTATGATCCCTTATGTGGCGAAGAACACTTTAATGCCTTTAAAAACCCTATGGAATCAATGTTTTGTTGTTTTTAATCTTGTTCTATTCCTAAAATTAAAAGAGGAACAGGTGGATTATTTCTACCGTGTCTTAATATATTATAAACTTCACCTTCAAAATATGCAACTCCGCTACTCATTATAGATTGCATTTTCTTTGTTGGCAAAACTTCAATTCCAAGATTAATAACTCCACCCGAATAAAAAAGAAGATGTTTTACAAATAAATCAAATGCAACAAAAGCATATTTGCCAAACTGAACTTCCACAGCAATCTGATCTTTCACAAAGTCAGTTTGTTTATAGGATGATATAGGTTCTTTAATTCCTTTTGAAATTAAAAATTCTTTCTGTTCGTCATAAGGAAGCATAATTAATTTAGGAAGAATTTTCTGGTCAGTTGTTATATAATATTGGTACCGACTTTCATTCCATCCAAGTTTATTAAATTTTTTATTAAATGCCTTATTTAACTCAATTGGGCTAAAAAGCATTTTACCCGTCATTGTTTTTTCCTTACTTTCTTTAGTCATAAACTTGGACGCATCAATGCTTTGAATTGTGTCAATTATTTCTTTATATAGTTTTTTATGATGAACAATGAGATATTCTTCTCCATTCAAATGGGAATATTTCTGTGCTATCTTCATTTTTTATGACAGATACCGTTATATTTTCCGTGTAAATTTTCCAATTCGAGTTGCAGC
Organism: uncultured Bacteroidaceae bacterium; assembly: GCA_964563105.1. GTDB lineage: Bacteria > Bacteroidota > Bacteroidia > Bacteroidales > CAYVTV01. Next base: position 3,999 of record CAZLXM010000091.1, on the reverse strand, counting down.
CATTCTTTAGGCACCCGTGAAACTTTGTCGTTATCGGAAGGCTTGTGAATAGGCTTATTTATTGGTCTGACTTTTAAATTACCTTCGTTTAGATTTTTAATTCTTTGTTCTGTAATTTCACAATATTCTTTCTCTTTTTCAATTCCAATCGCATTACGATTATTTTTTATTGATGCAATTAAAGTTGAACCCACACCTGCATAAGGGTCAAGTACCCAACTTCCTTCATTTGTTAATGCAAGAACACAGCGTTCAACTAATTCCACGGGAAATTGACAAGGATGTATTGTTTTTTCAGGGTGATTCGATTTAACATTAGGAATATTCCACAGGGCTGTCTCCCAATCATTAGCAACAATTTCCCAAATATCGCTTGGATTTTTTCCAAGTGGATTTCCTGATGGCAAACCTTTTTTTTCTCCTTTGAAGTGAAGTTTCCCTGGATATTTTGCCGGGACCCTGACATTGTCAAGATTAAAAATGTAATCATTAGTTTTACTGAACCATAAAATTGTTTCATATCTGCCGCTAAATCTGTTTGTAGCGTGGAGCCCATGTCCAAAATGCCAAATAATTCTATTTCGCAGTTTTAAGCCAAGTTTTTTGAAAATCTGGTAATAATAAATATCTAATGGAAAAACTTCACCTTTGTCAACATAATTGCCAACCTGCCAACAAAGATTCCCTTTGTCTGACAGCGTTCTTACAAGCTCATTTATTATTTCTTCTTGTGTCTCCAGGTATTTTTCTATGCTTGTTTTAGTTTCATACGATTTTCCTATATTGTAAGGAGGTGAAGTAATTATCAAATCAAATTTTCCTTCTTCTATTTCTTTAAGGACTTTCAGACTATCTCCACAAATTACATTATAAGAAATGTCTTTTCTAATATATTCAAACAGAGGTTCATTAACTTTCATTTTATAATTTATCTTTTCGACAAATTTAATATTTATCCTCTAGTTTACAGAGTTAATTTATCTTTAGTTATCAACGTAGATCTCTTTATAATGAATGCCAATGGATTGGAGGTATGGGGCATGTCGGATAAATGCCGGTTTCTTATAAGGGTATTGTTTAGTTACATTTATAATAATATAATCTGTTAACTTTTTCCTTAATTTATTTCTATTTTGCTTTGAATCAGTATATCCGATCAGATCTTTTTTTAAGATCTTCTTTATTGGAATCTGATATTATTGTTGTTATCATTTCATATATACCAGCAAAAAAAGAAGTAGCAATACCGCTATAAACTTATAAATAAGATTTCTTAGTATGAGATTATAAACTTCTCATTATGAACAAAATTATCTGTTGTGATTCTGATTATGTAAATACCGGGGGCTAATCCGGAAATATTAATCTCTTTTCTAAATAACAGCGGTATTGCTTTTATGTCTTCATTGTAGAGCATATTCCCGGATAAATTCACTAACTTTATATCTGCACTCTTTGATTCAGGTAATTCCAGGTCAATGGTAAAGCTTATACATGCCGGATTCGGATATATCCTGATTCCTGGTTCGGTGTCATAGTCATTTATATCTGTTAATGTGGTTACAGTATATTCCCAAACATCACTTGTGATCTGTACCTTCCCGTCTGAAGCAACTATGTGCCATTCATATGTATCGAAAACATTACATTGTGTTATATCTATATATATTTTGTTAGTTTGTGGCCATTCTTCCCATATACTGGTACCTTTAATCCTGACTTTAAGTATATAGCTTAAAGTATCATTTACATCAGGATCATTGCACAACCAGGAAATTCTGAAAGGCAATGTTACATTTTTATTATTTGAAGGGCTTAGCAGGACAGGTTTATTTGGCGGTGAATTCTTTGCCTGTTTAACAGTAACATTGACAGGTGTTACTCCTGTACCTGTAATGGTAATAGTGCCAGATCTGTCCATGGTTAATGGGTTTGCTGTAAAAACTGCATACAGAAAATTGATATTGCTTCCTTCTGAAGGAATTACTGTTAACCAGTCTGCATTAACGGAGACTGTCCAGCTCGTATTTGAATCTATTCTAAATGTAGTACTTCCAGCCGATGATTCGACATCCTGATTAGTTGGTGTTACTGACAAAAATTCTACTTCATTCTGCGTTATAGTAACATGTTGAGTATCAAATTCTGAACCCAATAGAGTAATGCCGGTATATCTCCATTTAGTCGATGGGTTAGCATCATACGTTACAATCAATGTTGCATCACCTCTGCCTTCTGTGGGACTGACTGATAGCCAGTCAGCAATTTCAACAGCCCTCCAGCTTGCATTTGAATTTATTTTAAAAGTGGTACTTCCAGCCGATGATCCAACATGCTGATGATCTGGTGTTACTGAAAAATATTTTATTCCCTCCTGCGTTAAAGTAACATATTGCGTACTCATTCCCCTGCACGATATAGAAATAATAGCATGTCTGGGGTCAGCCGATTTGTTAGCCTCATACCTTACAGTCACTACTTCATTACCACTGCCTTCCTTGGGACTGACTGATATCCAGTCTACATTTTCAGACACTTGCCAATTGGTATTTGATCTTATAAAAAAAGCGGTATTTCCGGCTATAGATAGAACATCCAGGTGTTTTGGGGAAAAAACCAGACTTGGCGGAATTATAACGGTAAATTTACTTATATCACTTGTATTTTGAGTTATACCATCCGATGCAACAACGATCCATTCATAGGTCTTTGGATCAAGTTTAACAATATCTAAATAAGTCTTGGTACCTGTATATACCACTTCCCAGTCAGGACTATCTGCAGGTTTGATTCTGACTGAGTATATTAATTTATCATTGTCAGGATCACTGCCTTGCCATGTTAATTTGAATGAACCTATTACATCGCTTCCATCGGATGGTGTTAATAAAACTGGCTTGTCTGGTGTTGAATTAGTGCTGACAACATTAATGATGAATCTTTGAAAAGTAATTTGCCAGGCATCATTATTAGCCTGAATGATTATTTCAAACTTACCGGTATCCCTTGGTACCCATGATACTTTGCCAGTTATAGAATCAATTCTGAATCCAGGTGGACCTTCAATGAGTTTCCACCTGGCATTGTTAAGAAATTCGGACTCCATTGTGTCATCATCATCATAATGATAAGTTTGATTAATAACAGCTTTTTCATTAGGGGAAGATGTTATTTTACCCTTCATGCCACATGCGACTATCCATTCCTGGAATGTTGAACCATTGATATCTGAAGCTTTAATAATAATTGTGGGGCATCCATGGTTTCCTATTTCACCTCCAAACATATCCGGAATCCATTTGATAACGCCTGTCTGGCTTATTTGAAAATACTCGGGAGCAGTGACTTTAGACCATAATATTGATCCTTCTCCTGCAGCCTCGGCAGTGTTATCCATATCATAATTGTAATCCGCTAAGTCCGGGGAAATCGGATTCGGTATTGAAATTATTTCAGGGCCGTTCCTGGAAATATTTCCAATCTGTAATTGCGGATCGCCAAATAAGCTATAGATCAGTGCGGTATAATGATAAAGTCCATATGTCATATTATGCCAATAAGCATAAGTATAATAAAAAGACCTTAATGCTTTCATGAATGTTTTTCCGATTATTGTTTCGGAGTTATCGTAAAAAACCCTCCAGAAACTTGTCCATAGCTCATTTTGACCAATAGGGATTGATAATCTCCATGCTCCAATATATCCGACTGATCCGCAGCCTTCTTTGAATAACAAATTCTCGGTAATTGTTTTGTTAAAATTGTCTTGATCTATATTTGAAGAAAGGCAGGCGGAAACATAAGAGAAAAAAACAGATCCTCCTTCAGTGAGCCCAGAACCGGTCCAGCACCCATCTTGCAGGCTCCAACATGTCTCTGCTGCATGACCTGTAAGTGTAACTATATGATAATGATTATTATTTAATTCATTATTAAGATTATTCATGGTATGTGGCATATATCCTTGCAAACTCGTCATAACTATCTCATTAGCAATTG
>CAZLXM010000090.1:0-16545 GCA_964563105.1 uncultured Bacteroidaceae bacterium | reverse complement strand
AACTGCTGGATTCGAACCAGCGACCCCCTGCTTGTAAGGCAGGTGCTCTGAACCAACTGAGCTAAGCTCCCCAATGAGAGTGCAAATATAAATCAGAAATTTGTAACGGCAAAAGGATTTTTACTTTTAGCCATACAAAAAATATCTATATACGCTTTTTAATAAGACCGGAAATAGATTTTATAATATCCGGGGCCCCTTTTGAACCACCCTTTTTCAATAAAAATCCTGCAACATCATCGAGTATACTGCCATCTCCGTTTGCATCTAGAAGTGAAGCTATGCCGGCAATCCCGGATTTGGAGGAATTCCTTTTATTTACTAATGCACCCAGAATAAGTGGAGATAAAACAATTATCATCTTTTGAATCACTGCTGCATCAATGTTAAACTTTTTTGCCAGTACTTTTACCGCTTCAGGGCCTCCTTTTCCCAATAATCCACCCAAAGTGGCATCTGTCGATTTATCATTAACTTTTAAGTTAATCAAACCTTTAATATTATTAAGCGCATTCTGATCACCATATTTATTTAATATATGGTCCACCCTCTCAGCTCCGCCCTGTTCATCTTTCTGCTTTTTTAGCCCGCTAAGTATCAAAGGGGTTATCTCAGGAATTAGTACTTTTACGGTCTTCTGGTCAACTTTAAATGTGGAAGACATTTGTTTGCTAAGCTCCGGACCATAATTTTTCATAAATTCATTAACAAAATTTGACATAGTATTAAATTTTAATGCATAAAAATTAAGAAAGTCAGATTAAGAAGCTATTCATTTCGTATATTCATCTGTTTAAAAACTAAAAACAAGAATTTATTAAATTATAATTATATAGTTAATTTACAAAGAATTAAATAAATAATGATTCCTTAAAAGTATCATAAATATTTTAAACTAGATATATTTTGATACAGCTAAATTCAATTTTTTGATATATTTTATTCGCCAGCTTAACATAAAGCTGTATCACGCCATTAACTGAATGATTATAAGCTTGTTGTTGGGAATATTATACTTAACCTTAATTTTTGGCATATAATTAGTAAGGGATAAAGCCAAACTAAATATTTTAACAATTAACATCAGTTATATTTTAACTTCTACAATATGAAACCACAGAAACTAATTAAAAAGGCAATATCAATAATTACCTTTTTCGTTTTTGCCACCTCCTGTGCAGTCAATCCCGTAACCGGTAAAAAGCAAATAATGCTTATGTCTGCTGCCCAGGAAGTACAAATGGGAGCAGAATATGATCCTCAGGTAGTAGCTACATTTGGGGAATATAAAAATGAAAGGATTCTTAAATTCATTCAGGAGCAGGCAGACATAATGGGAAAAATTTCTCACAGGCCGGAGTTGAAATATCATGTAAAAATTCTTGATTCTCCTGTTGTAAATGCTTTTGCAGTTCCAGGCGGATATATCTATTTTACTCGCGGGATACTTGCCCAATTCAACAATGAAGCAGAGCTGATAGGAGTCCTTGGACATGAAATGGGGCATATCAATGCCCGACATTCTGTCAGTCAACAAAGTAAACAACAATTAGGACAATTACTTCTTATAGGTGGTCTTATAGCTTCTGAGAAATTTGCCTCTTTTGCTGAATATGCAATGCAAGGCATGCAATTGTTATTCCTTAAGTTCAGCAGGGATGATGAAAGGGAAGCGGATCAGCTGGGAGTTACTTACTCATCAAAAATCGGATATGATGCTAACAAAATGGCAGACTTTTTTCAGGTTCTTGAAAAAATGAGCTTAGCAAGTGGCCATAACGGAGTCCCAACTTTTTTATCAACTCATCCGGATCCTGGAGACAGGTACAACTCTGTAAAAATGCAGGCAAAAGCATGGCAGGATAGCCTGAAATTATCTGTATGGAAAGTAAATGAAGAAAATTACTTATCAATGATAGACGGAATTGTATATGGCGAGGATCCAAGACAAGGTTATGTAGAGGGGAATACTTTCTATCATCCTGAACTAAAGCTTAAATTTAATTTCCCTTCAGGATGGCAATTAGAAAATCAGCCTGCCCAGGTTAATATGGCTCCAGCCGATGGGAGGGCAATTATGATATTTTCACTTGCCCAGGGATCAACATTGAATGAAGCTGCTCAATCAACGCTTAACCAGCTTGGTTTAAAAGCTGAAGAAAGCCATAATACAACTGTTCAGGGAATGCCTGCAATGGTCACATTAGCCAAACAAGTGAGCCAGGATCAGCAAAGTGGTCAAAAGCAATCCATTATAGTAAAGTCTAATTTTATAAATTATGATAACAGGATTTATGTATTCCATGGAGTAACAGCAGAAGCTGATTACAATAACTTCAATAATGTCTTTGAGTCTACAATGATGAATTTTTCCAAATTAACAGATCCTGTTAAATTAAATAAAAAGCCCGACCGGATCCTGATAAAAAAAGTTCAAAAGTCAGGGACACTTACAGATGCTTTCAGATATTACGGAGTAAAGGAGGATAAAATGGGAGAACTTGCTTTGCTAAATAATATGAATTTGACAGACAGGGTTAATGCAGGAAAAACAATTAAAATAATTAGTCAGTAAAAATAAATAAACAGCAGAAAATAAATAGTAACATATAATTATTAATCAAACTTAAAAATCATGACACTAAAAAACAGAAATCTAATTTTCTTTCTGGCAGTAATAATGTTTTTCTCGGGCTGTTCATCAATGAACAGGACTCAGAAAGGTGCAATAATTGGAACTGCAGCAGGAGCTGCCATGGGTGCTATTATTGGGGAAGCAGCAGGGAATCCCGCATTGGGGACCATTGTCGGGGCCACAGTTGGCGGAGCTACAGGTGCTGTAATCGGACATAAAATGGATAAGCAGGCAGAAGAAATTGAAAAATCGATTCCCGATGCAAAAGTTGAAAGAGTTGGAGAAGGAATCGTTGTGGAATTCAGTAATAATATATTATTCGGGTTCGATAGTTCTGTATTATCAAATGAAGCAAAATCTAATCTGGATAAACTAGTTGTTATTCTGAATGAATATCCCGATACAAATATTGAAATCCAGGGCCATACCGATAATACAGGATCAGAAGCTTATAATCAGGGCCTGTCTGAACGTAGGGCTAATTCAGTTTCAAAATACCTCGAAAACAAGGAAATTAAAAAAGATCGACTGAAAACAATTGGATTTGGAATGACATTACCTAAATATGATAATGCAACCAAAGAAGGACAGGCACAGAACCGTCGTGTGGAATTCCTTATTACCGCAAACGAAAAAATGATTGAGGAATCAAAAAGTGAAGTAAATAATTAATTTTTAAACTTGTGTAATCATGAAAACAAAATCAATATTTTTAAGCATAGCATTTTTTTTATTTTCTGCATCATTTGTATTATCACATAGCAGCTCAAAACCACAATTTGGAATACAGGGAGGATTAAACCTCCAGAACCTGACGGGGAAAAATTTTGCGGGTGATGATCTTAAAAACTCTCTTACACCAGGATTTCATGCCGGAATCAATGCGATTTTTTCGATAGCACCGGATATTTATTTTGAACCTGGTGTATTATTTTCAAAAAAAGGGACGAAAAATACTGAACAGGCAAATAAAGTAATTTATGATATTTCTTATGTGGAACTGCCACTAAATATATTATACCGTGCGCAACTTGGAAATGGCAAGTTTCTTCTTGGCTTCGGCCCCTATTTGGGATATGCACTTAAAGGCAAAGTGAAAATAGGCGACAATGATTTAGACATAAAATTTAAAAATAAGATCGAGTCAGGGGACCCTATTATGAACATGTATTTAAAAGCTCTTGATGCAGGTGGAAATATTTATGCTGGTTATGAAACTGCTCTTGGATTATTCCTGCAAATAAACACACAATTAGGAATGATTAAGATCAACCCTGAAGATAACAGGATCACAGGAGATAAATCATCAGTAAAAAATACCGGCTTCGGTCTTTCCCTGGGTTATCGTTTTTAAAATTTATTAATTTAGTCCGCTTCTAATACGAAATTTTTGCAAATATGTCGCTTTTCGTAGCGGACTAAATTTAATATTTTAAAAACATGAACAAAAACAGACAGTTTTCAGGGTATCTATTTAAATTCTTAAGAATTATTCTCTTTTCAACTTTTTTTATTCTTCTTAATCATTATTTAATTTTTGCACAAACTCTAAAACTTATTGCAGTAAATGATCTTGTACGTGTTTATGAAGATGGGTTTAAGTTAGCTCCGGGATCCGATACAATAAAATTATTCGGGATCCGGGGAGAGGTTCTGTCAGGACAATGCGCATTTACTTCAAAAAAAGATCTCACTAATATTACTGCTGAATTGAGTGAGATCAAAAATGTATCCACAGGTTATATTATACCTTCAAAAAATGTTTCATGGAATTTTGTCGGAAGTGTACTAATTCCTTCAAATGCACCATCTCAGGCCTCATATGTTATTGAAAGAAAGGCTCCCGCAAGATTTCCCGATTATCTCATGGCTGACAGACAGATAAACCTGTCCAAAAATGAATATAAATCTGTCTGGCTGACTATTTCCATTCCGGAAAATGCCCCTGAGGGATTATATACGGGAAATATTTCCCTGTTAACTTCTCAGGAAAAACAATCAATTCCCGTAAAGATTACTATCTATCCTTTAACATTAACTTCTGAAAGAAATTTAAAAGTTACACAGTGGCATGATACCGACAATTTCAGAAAATTTCATGGAATAACCGAACAATATTCAGATGCCTGGTTTTCAATGCTTAAAAAATATGCAGATAATATGGTTGAGCACAGGCAAAATATTTTTCGTATTTCAATGAAAGGAATTATTGAAATCCAAAAATCCAATGACAATAAACTCTTGTTTGATTTTACCCGTTTTGATCAGATTGCAGAAGTTTTTTGGAACACCGGGAAAATGAATTACCTTGAAACAGGTTTTTTAATTGACAGGGGTGAAGAAAGATGGCATACAACCAGTCTCTCATTGGGCCATTTTAACAATATTAAAGATTTAGCTTCAGGAAACCTGATAACCCTATCCGGAGAAGAAGTTATTCCACAATTACTACCTGCATTTGAAAGTCATCTCCGCAAAAAAGGATGGCTGGATAAGACATATTTTCATATTATGGATGAGCCTTCCCATCATAATGCTATTCCCTGGATGGAAATGTCAGCTTATATAAAAAATCTTGCCCCTGATCTGAAAAGAATGGATGCCATTGAAACATACTTGATTACAGATGAGATTGAAGTAGCAGTCCCGCTCATGGGACATTTTATTACCTGGTATGATGAATGGAAAAAAGCACATGCAAAGGGTACTGAAATATGGATCTATACTGTCGGGATATGGGATCATAACCGCGTGCTCAATAAAACTATTGATCTGCCCCTGATCCATAGCAGATTACTACACTGGTTTAATTACAAATATGATGCTACGGGATATTTAAAATGGGGGTGGAATTCATGGACAGATGATCCATATAATGAAGTTGATGAACATCTGGGAGATGGCTGGAACGTTTATCCCATCAGGGATGGTGTTCTGAATTCACTTAGATGGGAACAGATGCGTAATGGAATTCAGGAATACGAGTATTTTCTAATGTTGGAAAAAAGAATTGCTGCCCTTAAAGATTCCCTGGGATCAAGGTTTAACTGGATAAATCCCCGGCAAATAAGCAAAGGGATTATAAACCAGGCTCTTCAGGGATTTGAAGAATATACTACTGATCCTGAGGTACTCTATAAAGCAAAATTACAGGTTATTAATGAGTTATTAGATTTCGACAAATCGCCTCTGATATATGTAGAAACAAATCCTATTGAGCATACAGCAATTTCAGGCTCAACTGTTGTAGGAGTGTGTGGATGGGTTGAACCTGACACTAAAGTAGTAATTAACCGGGAGGAAGTCCCGGTGAGCCCGGAAGGTTTATTTTTGAAGACTTTTGTCTTAACTACACGAAGAAATGTAATAAGGGTGAATGCAAGCAACTCCAAAGGATCAAAAGAAATTGTCAGACAATTCAGGATCATAGAATAAATGATAAAATATCATTTTTAAAATATTTAAGTGTTGAAATATTATCCGGTTAAGTAATATCAATATTTCAGCATAAGTTTCTATGAATTAAATAATTATTTTTATTCCTGTCTGCCTTGATAGTTTTATTATATTTATTGTCAGGTTTTTCCCCTTGCTTTAAAAATTGAAGATATGAAAAAGTTTCTCATCCTCATTGTTTTTATTCTTTTATCAATCCCATCGAAATCCCAGGATATTACTGAAGAGACACTTCTAAAAGCGATGCACACAATTTCAAGCCATGATTTACTGGATTATGTAAAAATTCAATGTGATGAAAAATATAAAGGAAGACTTACGGGTACGAATGAGTATCAGGAGTGTTCTAATTGGCTGGCAGGTGAATTTGATAATATGGGACTGATCCCGGCAGGTGATAACGGTGGCTGGTTTCAATGGTTTAAGGTCCCTTATACACTTGTTTATCCTGATTGTGGATTAACACTACATATACCGGTATCAAAAGATGCTGAAATATTAAAGCATTATAAATATGTTTCTGAGTATATGCCCGGCTCAACCTCCGGAAATGGTGAAATAAAAGGAGAAGTTGTATATGCCGGATTTGGAATTACAGCCCCTGAGCTTAATTATGACGATTACAAAGGAATAGATGTAAAAGGCAAAATTGTATTAATTGAGCCTGAAGCACCTGTCAACCCCAATGAAGGAGCGGAAAAATTCACTCCATGGTATAAATATTCATTTCATCAGCATAAGCTGGCTAATGCCGTTAATCATGGAGCAATTGGAATGATCTATAACTTTGGGCCCATTGGAAATCCAAATAATGATTATTATGAAAACTTTGTTTATGTTTATATAGGAGATTCTGTTGTAAATGACATATTTGCAGGTACAGGATATAATCACGGGGAGCATTTGAAACAGATCATTTCCAGTTTAAAACCTGGCTCATTCAATACTAAAAAAGTAGTTACTGTTAAAATGAGTACTCAACATTTTCCGGATGGAACGGGAAATAATATTATCGGGATCCTGGAAGGAAATGATCCTGTACTTAAGCAGGAAACAATAATAATAGCTGCACATCTTGATCATCTGGGGATGTTATATGAGATGATCCCGGGCGCAAATGACAATGCTTCAGGAGTAGCAGTAATGACGGGAGTAGCCAGGGCTCTTGCAGAAAATAAGATACCTTTGAAAAGAACTGTTATGTTCATTGCTTTTGGCTCTGAAGAACAGGCAGTAATGGGATCATATAATTATCTGCAGCGACCGGTCAGGCCACTTGATAAAAGTGTTCTGATAAATATGGATTGTGTTGGTATCGGAAACTCGATAAGAGCAGTTGCAGGTGTTAATTATCCGATACTTTGGTCATTTTTTGAAGAAGCAAACAAAAAGTATATTCACAGGCCTTTGTCAACCTCTTATTTCTCTAATCTTGGCCGGCCACGACTTGATGCTGCAAGATTTTTGACAGCAGGGGTACCATCTCTTAGCTTCTCCACATACGGGTCAGTTAATTACTATCACATACCACTTGATAACCTGGATATTATTAAACCGGAGATAATAGAAGATATGTGTAAACTGCTATTTACAGCGCTTGTAAGAATGGCAAACAGTGACGAACCATTACGTGATTAGCATTGACCATGGAATGATTTTTACTTCTTTTCCTTTGTTTGGATTATTTACAATTTGAATCAAAACAAAAAATTGATCTGACCCTACTAATATTAAAAGCCAGGGGCAAGTTCAGTATCAAGTGAATAAAGATATTGCCTCCGATTATTTTGCGGGAAGAAAGTAACCTTTAAAAATATCTTTATACTGATCTGTCAAAACTGATTGTTCAAGAGGCTCAACATTTTGTTTTGTTGATTTTCTGAAAAATGCAATATTATCTTCTTTTGAATCAACAATCATCGCATATATGGTAGAATGAGCCTTTATAGGGGTTTGCTGATAAGCACCTAAAGTTAATAGTCCCACAGCAACACCTTTCGCTATCTCTTTCCCATAATTGCCTTTCTCTCTGGTAAAACCTGTATTGATAATTATCAAACCAAATCTTGTATTATTTTCCTCCAATATTTGATCAAGCGTCGGAGTGATCTTCAGATCATTAAGATTTTTACTTCTATCGGCTGTTAATACTAAATATTCAAATTCTTTTTCAAGTGTTTTATTAATTTCAGTATCTGCAAGGACAATTTCTCCGGTGATTGGAAGCCGGCTGTCAAAGTTCTTTAAAATATTGATATTTAAATTCTTTGATATATTTGATACACTGTCATCTATTTCCCCCTTATTTCCTTTTTTAATCATAGAAATGTAGGAATAAGGCTCTAACAATTTAAGATCTGTAATTTCTTCAGATTTAATATCTGAAGTTAACATTTTAGGTGTTGCACAGGCTGATAGAAAAATACAGGCACTGATCAGAATAATTTTATTAAGCTTCATTTTTTTAACTCTAATAATTAGATTTTTCACTGTTAAATTTTGCATAAAAATATTCTTTTGTTTTCTAATAACCTAATTTCCCCCCCCCCCATTATTTTTTATTACACTGATAATCTGCTTATTACAGAGCCCTCTCTTTAATCTAAACTTAAAACTATTTTATTATAAGTATTAATTAAAAAAAATATTCTTTATTGAAAAATACGGATCAAGATAAGATTGTATAAATAATTTATTCCGGTTTATAAAAAATTATTATAGCTTTAGTTCTTCTAAATTTAAACTGAATGATAATACTAAATAAAATGAAACTAATTACTGCATTTAAACTAACCAGCCTCTTTCTGGCCTTTTTTATTTTTCCCCTTTCATTATTTGCCCAGGAAGATCTAACACCTGAAGAATATCTTGAACGTGCCCTTAAAGTCATTCCTCCGGACAGGACTACACCGGCATCGGATCAGTTGCCCGGCACGGCTCCGGCACGTATCTCCCCGCAGGATTTTCTATGGAGAGACTGGCAAAAGCGAACAGGGGAACTTCCTCCCGATTTCGATCAAATGCCATCCCTTCCTTTCCTGCCTGATCCTCTGATCCTTGATGAGGGAGGGAAAAACATACCTGTTGTAACTTTTCAGCAATGGCAATTAAAAAGAAAAGAAATGTCTGAACAGGCGCAACACTGGATAACCGGAACTGTACCTCCTGCTCCGGGTAATCTGAAAGTTGAGCTTCTGGAAGAAAAAATGACGGGACAGTTAAAAGAACAGGATGTATTATTAAAGTTCGGGCCTGAGTACAAAGCACAATTGCATGTTACCTTATTGGTCCCTCCGGGTACCGGCCCTTTTCCGGTCTTTATCTGTCCCTGGAAAAAAGACAATTATAGTTGGGTTCAGGCTGCCGTACGCCGTGGTTATATTGGATGTCGTTTCACTGCAACAGATCCGAAATATGGATATCCCGATGACAGCGAAGCTTATGAAGATATCTGGTGGCCCCAATATGATTTCAGTGCTCTTATGCGCTGGGGCTGGGCAGCTTCCAGGGCTATAGATTATTTATACACTCTGGAATTTGTTATAAAAGAACAGATCGCTCTAACAGGCTTGTCACGTAATGGAAAAATGGCACTATGGGCTGCCGCCTTTGATGAGCGCATTAAAGCAGTTGTTCCAATCAGTGGCGGTACCGGCGGGGAAGATCCCACGCGTTATACTACTGATAAATATGCAAATGAAACAATGTCTTTATTAACCTGGGTTCGCCCCCACTGGCTGCATGAACGGCTGGCTTTATTTACAGGCATGGAAAGTAAGCTGCCAGTGGATCAGAATTCACTGATGGCCCTTGTTGCACCACGGGGGCTGATGATCACTTCTGCAATTACTGAATCCGCCGGAAATCCATGGGGAATTGAACAAGCTTATCTTTCCGCAAAAAAAGCTTATGATTTTCTGGGGGCTGGGGATAAAATAGCACTTGACCTGCGCTTTGGATTACATTCACCTTCCTACAGAGATATTGAACGCTATATTGACTTCTTCGATTATATTTTCGGGAGAGGAGGTCAAAAACCGGAAAACAAACTGGTATACGACTACAGTTTTTCCAAATGGCTGGGACTCAGTAAGGAAAATATCAATCCCATGACTTATCCCGAAAAAGGTATCAATGATATTTTAACAGGCCTGAATGGTAAAACCATTAAATCTTCATCTGTCTGGAAAGAAAAACTAAATGATATCAGAAATCGAATTATCTGGGCACTTGGAGAGGAGCCTCCTTCGGTCGGCCCCGGATCTCAATCGGATTATCTTCAGGCTGTGGTTGGCCTTCCCAGGGTACGCCAGGGCATTGGTAACAGGTCACTGCTTTTTGGGAAGTTATATTTTCCGGCCGATGACAGGGGAAGAGTCACAGGAGATAAACTTCCTGTGGTAATCTGGCTTCATGAATACTGTTATTGTATGGGTATGGCTAAAGCAGGCGATATTATTTCAAGATTTGTGGAAGCGGGATATGCAGTTTATGCAGCAGATCAGATTGGTTTTGGTACCAGGGCACTTGATGAAGCCCGTTTATTTTATGATCGTTTTCCGAACTGGTCAAAAATGGGGCGTATGGTAGCAGACGTACGCTGGACGGTAGATGCTTTATCAGATATAGACTTTATTGATTCAAATCGTATTTATGCTGCCGGATATTCACTTGGGGCTACTGTTGGTTTATATAGTGCAGCCCTGGATGAACGCATAGCCGGGATGATATCAGTATGTGGTTTTACACCCATGCGTTTTAATACATCGGGGAAAACTGCCGAAGGGATCTATGAATATTCGCATCTTCACGGGCTTATACCAAAACTGGGATTTTTTATCGACCATGAAACCCGGATTCCCTACGATTTTCATGAAATCCTGGCTGCTATTGCCCCCCGGCCTTTACTTATTGTTGCCCCAACATGGGATCAATATGCATCATTCACAGACATAAAACAGTGTATTAATGAGGTTAAAAAAGTATATGATTTATATAAGGAAAAAAATAAACCGGAATTATTTGCCCCTGAAGATTATAATCGCTTTTCACCGGATATGAAGGACTATGTAATTAGCTGGATGAAAGAAAATTTCAGGTAGCTGTTTTTTTGTCTTTTTTGAATCCTAAATTCATTTAAGTTCTGGCGGATTCATAGTAAAATAACCGGAACTTTTTTAATATTTCGAATAGATACTCTTTTGTCTTTTCACTGTGTGGCAAATCAGGAGTCTATACTCCGGGATATAACTTTTAAATAAATAAAAGTACAATGACCTGTGAGGGAAATATCACAATATAATTTGAATATGAAAAAGTATTTAACTGAAAATTTAAGTTTTACTTCATTAATAATTTGAAAGTTAAAGAATAAAGATTTAATAGAAATATTACAAAATCTGTTAATTCTTAAAACGGGGCAATAAAAACATAGACTCACGTAATTAATAAGGGCTTAGATCAGTTAAAAGCCTTTTGGATAGTATGGATAAATATTTTATTTTAAATTTTCAAAAAAATCGAATTAACCTGATAATAAATCAATATCACAACTGTGTTTATTCACAATTGTGGAGGTATAAATACAAAAGGAATTGTGTTTATTTACTAGTTGTAGGCCATTTAAAATAACAGACACAATACGGTATTAAACCAAAATCAAACTTATTTTTGCAATAAAAGAAAATGGAAAGAACTATTGATATAGCAGGCTCTAGAAAAGAACTAAACGAATGGGTTAGAAAAAGTATTAAATTATTTGAAAGCCCGCAATATCTAGATAAAATATCAGAAGTTTATCCACTTCAAACTGCTCGGCCTGAAAGATTGGAGGACGGATTAAGAAGAAGGATTATATCTGCTCATCAAGGACGTAGAACAAATGAACTAATTGAAATCCTAAAGAATGAGGTTAAATTTCCTTACGATGAACCTATTTGGTATTTAATGAAAAATATTCAAGGTTGCTTAGAAAATAATCCTAACCAAATTCAAAGGATTGCAGATTCGCTTTACGCTATGACAGCAGAAGAAACGGTTGTTCGCTTAGAATCCGCACCTAAACTGAATACACAAATGGGACCAATGTTTACGAATTGGTTACGTACTGAATTTGATTTATTGAATATCGATGATTTTAGAAGTTCAGAAAACGATATTTTCGTCCTAAACGCTTCGGAAGAAGAAGCTCTAAATTTTTTAAGAAATGAGCTTAATCAAGATTTAGAAAAAAGACCAGATTTATTAGCAAAAGTCGATAAGACTTATGTAATTGGAGAAGCCAAGTGGATTGGCTCTCCGGGAGGTAATCAAAATAAACAAGTGGTTGAAGTCATAAATCTATGCAAGAACCAACGTGGTAATGTTATTAGAGTAGGTATTATTGACGGTTTCCCTTGGGCTATTTACAATACGAACGGTTCTATTATTAATGACAAAACTTGTGTAATGGTTCAAGAATCTGAGTATGATATTCTTAGTGCTTTATTACTCAGAGAATATTTAGAAACATTTCTAACTGATTAATCTTTAGAGGTATATTGAAAGAAATTACATTTAATTTTATCCCTCTTAAACGTTTTTCTAACTACATCTAACGAATGGGTGGAGTTATCAATACCTATAAATTTTCTATTTAATCGAAAGGCAGCTTTTAAAGTTGATCCCGAGCCGCAAAAGCAATCTAAAACAATAGAATTCTCATCGGAAGAATTAAGGATAATTCGTTCTAATAAATTATCATTTTTTTGAGTGGGATAATCAACATAAGAAATACCTTTATCTTTAAACTCCCAAACATCTTGAATTTTGAAACCATTATGCTCACTTGCTAAAACAATTTTCCTGGGATTACCGGTTTCAGACCATTCAATTAATCCTTTATTATCTAATTCAGAAAGAACTTCCCTGCTATATCGCCAATGCCTTCCCTGCGGTGGTAACAAGCCTTTCCACTCCATTCCCGTATCGCCATCAATTGTTTTTCCAGGTGCGTGAATAGGATGTGTTGTATAATATCCAAATTTAGGATGTTTTTTAGGAAATAGTTCTTTCCGTTTATCTTCGCTCATCGGTTCTCGTACATTATGCCATATTTGTTGGTCTCTATTTTTAGCATAATATAAAATCATATCCGAATAGTTACCATAAGCATTTCTTGAAAAGTTTTTGGGATTACACTTTATTCTCGTGATATCATTAATAAAATTATTATATCCAAAAACTTCATCCATTATAATTTTTACATAATGCCCTAGTTTCTTATCAATATGTAAATAAATACTACCTTCTTCCGAAAGTAATTCTCTAAGTATAAAAAGGCGCTTTCGTAAAAATTCTAAAAATTCACTATTAACAATCTTATCAGAATAAGCAGTCTCATTGTTAATCGAATTAAAATCATTTCCAGTTCCAAAAGGTGGGTCAATATATATTAAATCTATTTTCCCTTTATGGGTATCTAATAATTTTTTCAAAACAAAATAGTTATCTCCGAAAATATATCGGTTTTCCTCTTGGTTATGATTTTGTTCTATTGGAATAAAATCACCATTTACATAGGAAAAAAGAATTTCAAACTCATCCAGCTTGTCCCGATAGTCCAAAGAGCAGTTTTTTGTTCGTTTTAAATACCCAACACCAGGTTCTTCAACTGTTGCATTTTTATTTAAAAAATCTTGAAAATCCTCTGTTGAAATACGATAACTCTTGCTAATTTTAACAGCATTTAATTCTTTGTCTTTTATATATCGTGAAACAGTCTGTCTAGTTACTCTCAAATTTTGAGCGACATCATCAATAGTTAAAAACTCTTTTCCCATATTTATCATATTTATATGTAAAGCAACAAATTTTAACTAATAAAAACAAGTGACATAAAAATATAAATAAAACAGTTTGCAACAAGCGGTTTGAACGCAAGGCGGACAAAATGCTCCGATTGAACATTTTCGGTAAGAAAAAAGTATTTTCTTCGTTTCAACATTTGTCGGTAAATCCGCCCAGCGTCAAGCTGCCGGGTCGTTATGTTGCGTAAACAAATATTTTGGACGAAATTTGTAATTACGTAATAAAGTACGTATATCTGTACTTTAATATGCTTTAATAATTCAAGTATGATTGCAGCAAACTATTCAGAATTCAGAAAAGAGCTTAAGAGTTACCTTGATAGTGTGGAACTTAACAATGAAACCCTGATTATCAAACGTGGTTCAGGAAAAGGTGCGGTATTGATCTCCCTGGAGGAGTATAATGGAAACTTTACACCTGCTGAGTTCAAAAAAGAACGCTCAAAGACTCTGTGGATCAATTGAACAAATGCAGTCTGGAAATACTGTCCAAAGCAATCTGGTTGAAGAATGAAGAAGATAATCTTTTCAAAGAATGCCTGGGAGGATTACATATTTTGGCAAACAGAGGATAAAAAGATACTTAAAAAAATTAACGTCTTAATCAAAGACATTGAATCAACACCTTATTCCGGAATCATGGCCCCCCTCAACATTAGCCTAACTAATATTGGAAAATTTATTCATTTAAATCAGTCTTAAAAATTGACTATTTTTCCAAATTGAATATTTAGAATAATTTTAGAAAATTTCAAGGCTACAACAAACTGTAATTTGATATTTACAAGAAAGAACATGTTTATTAAAAAATTGCAGATAAAAATATAAATGCTATTAGAAACAGACAGCAATTTGCTATAACAGCTGGTTATCATGAGGTTGTAGCGTATTGTAACTATTGTTAATTTGAATTAAAGAATGAGTGAATATTTCAAATACGGAACAACAGAAATTGAATATCTGAAAAAAGCAGATCAAACACTGGCGCCAATTATTGATCAAATAGGAATGATAAAAAGAGCTGTTATTCCTGACCTTTTTACAGCATTGGTTTATACCATTGTCGGGCAACAAATTTCCACAAAAGCACATAAAACCGTCTGGGAACGGATAAAAACAAAATTAAATAATGTTACCCCCGATAATATTGATAACTTATCATTAGAAGAGTTACAAAAATTTGGCATTTCATTCAAAAAGGCAAATTATATCAAATCGCTTGTACAAAAAATAATATCAGGTGAATTGGATTTGAATTTGCTTTATTCAATGACTGATGAACAAGTTTGTTCGAAGCTCACCAAACTGGACGGAATTGGTATCTGGACTGCAGAAATGTTGATGATCTTTTCCATGCAACGCCCGAATATTCTCAGCTACGGTGATCTGGCAATTCACAGGGGACTGCGGATGGTTTACCAATTGCGTAAAATTGACAAAAAGAGATTTAATATATATTGGAAACGTTATACCCCTTATGCATCAGTTGCAAGCCTGTATTTATGGGCAGTAGCAGGCGGGGCCATAGAGGGAATGAACGATTATGAAACTAAAAAGAAATAATAATTAATAAAGGAAAAATAATTTTAATCTTTGAGGTCATACCAAAAAAAGAAAGTATGGATGATTATATGGGTCACGAGCCAGAGGTGATGCCGGTAAAGATTCAGATTGGGACATCCTGGTTCTTACAGATTATCCGGTAACAACTCAGATTGAAAAGGCATTTAGAAACCACCTTTATGATTTGGAGCTTGAAACAGGTGAAATATTATCTCTTTTTGTTTATTCAAAATCAGATTGGAATACTAAGCACCATATTACCCCATATTTTCATAATGTTTCTTCACAAGGCATCCAGTTATGACCAGAGAAGAAAGGATTGATTATTCCATGCTGAGAATAGAATCAGCCTATAATATTTAATAAATGCTATAACTATTTTTATTCACAATTTTGAAGGTATATATGCAAAAGGAATTGTTTTTATTTATTAGTTACAAGCAAGCCGAAGAAAAAATACAACGACACTTTGACAATGAAATTTTTGCTGCTTAAAGACAAAGAAGAAAATATGGAAAATGCCACCGCACAAAAGCAAGAGTGTGGCAGCACTTCCCTGCAACCGTCCCTTCGCAGCCACACACATGCTTTTCTTGCCGACCCGCCCGTTGATAATAACTGTTGATAAATAATTGAAATCTTTGGCCCCCAATGGATAAAAAATGTATTACCTTTGACAAAATTAGTCAACACAGAAAATGTCAACACTAGGCCTAAAATTAAGAGAATTAAGAGAACAGGCTGGGTTATCTTTGAGAAAGGCTGCCATGCAAACCGATATTGACGTTGCAATATTAAGCAAAATGGAACGTGGAAAGAGAAAATTCTCAAAAGAATTGGTTTTAAAATTAGCTGACCTTTATAAAGCTAATTCAGACAAACTGGTAATTGACTTTTTGAGTGAAAAAGTACTCTATGAATTGGAAGACGAAGATTTTGGACTTGAAGCATTGAAAGTCGCTGAGAAACAATTAAAATATAAGAAAAAAAAGTGATTAATAAAGTCATTCATATAAAAAACGTTGGAAAGTTCACTGACTACTC
>CAZLXM010000089.1:0-16697 GCA_964563105.1 uncultured Bacteroidaceae bacterium | reverse complement strand
TGTATTTATGCGTGTTATAATTTTGACGAAAAATTTATCCGGAAAACAGGAAAAAATATTAAAATCCCTCTTATGGTTGGTGGAGGAATAAATAATGGAAATGATGCACTTGGGATTTATAAAGCCGGCGCTGATATAATAGTAACCGGTACAGCGGTTGAAAAGGACCCTGAAATATTAAAGGAATTTAGTAAAGCAAGAGATTTTTTTATAAAGCCCATTGAAGGCCAACAATAAATCTCGGAAATTCAGGGATCTCATAATTATCCTGAAAAAGATTTGTAAATCTATAGTTATTATATAAGATAATCTTTTTAAAACCAACTCTTCCCGAAAAATAAATACCGGATCTTTTCATAAAGTCAAGTTTTCTGTTAATGACTTTTACTTTTCCTGCCGGATTTTCTTCTTTATTATATTCACTTTTTATAATCCATTTATTCAAATAATTATAGTCGGCACGAAGCCCTCCGTCAATATAATATCCAGGATTGTTCCCTTTTCCAACCCTTAATCTGTTGTAAATTTCGGCTCCAAAGGTGTTGATTTTGAGAAATTGTATCCCTTTTCCCCAATATTGGCTAAAAGGGTTCAAACTATTGGCAGGGATCAGGTCGTCTTTAATTTTATATTGCATAAATCTTCCGGATATATCAAATCCTATATGATAAAATGAAAACACTTTTCTTTTATAACGTATTCCAACTGCTAATTCATCTGAAAAAAAAGTTTTAATTTTTGCTCCCGGTTCTTTATTAATATCCGGGATCAGTCCGTACGAAATATAAGGATGAAAATAATTTTTTGATTGTGGCCCTTTTGCTTCTTTATAAAGCCCTTCCGGTTCATTATTCATAACAATGTCCTGGCTAAATACAGGTTCCCGGATAAAAATGAAAGCCGCAAGGAGTAAATAGTTTTTTAATGAAGATTTTAATATTACAGGAAATAATGCTGAGAATAAAAGTGTTATTCTGACTTTTGTTTTAATAGTTTTCATTTGTTTTCCATGTATTGTCTGATTCATTATTATTTTTTAAAACATATTCCCTGCTATAACCTCTATAAAAAACTCTTAGTGTTGATCTGTTAATTTCACTTTTCGAAAGGCTGAACTCTTTGGTCCCGGGCATTATGCGAACTACAGCATAACGTTTTAACAGATTTGTATTTACTTTTTCAATATGAAAATAAAGATAGAGATCATCAATATTATATCGTTCTTTAATTTCTAATGTATCCGGGGAATTCAAGGCATCAGATTCAGGTTTTTCTTTGGTTGCTCTTTTGGTATCAATAGTATCGTTGAGTTGATTATTATTTGCAGGATTAAATACTATTTTAATTGAATCATTTTCTTCGGAGAAATAAAATGTCGGCTTTATTTCTGTTTTTCTTCCGGTGAAATAAGCCGCCTGTGGAACGCCATATCCATGAGCATAGTCAAAATAGGGATATAAATGCCCTGATTTTTGAATTTCCTTATAGGCTTTCATGTTATTCCATTCAGGATGCATTTGCATTACGCATGCTGCGAAGCCTGCTACAAGAGGTGTCGCAAATGAAGTTCCATAAGCTTTTTTTATTTTATTGTTATCCGAAGTTGTTACTTCTCCAAAAGCACAAATATTTGGTTTTAATCGTCCGTCAAAAGTCGGGCCAATTGAGCTAAAGTTTATTTTATATCCATTCCCGGGGTTAACTCCGCCGACAGATAAAATACTATCAGCATCTGCCGGTGCACCAATTACTTTCCAGAAATCATTTCCATCATTTCCGGCAGCATTTATAACAAGCATCCCTTTTGAAGCAGCAATTGAAGCTGCCCGGCTTACCAGTGTGGAATGGCCATCCATTTGTTTTTGATAATAACGGTGATGTGTGTATCCAAGTGAACTATTGATAATATCAGCGCCATTTTTATCAGCCCATTCCATCGCAGCCAACCAGTTTTCTTCTTCAGAAAATACTTCTCTTGCAATTTCTGTCCTTGCGAGTAAGAATTCTGCGTTTATTGCCATACCAAACTTTTTGTCTCCAAGCTTACCCGCTATACAAGTAAGCACACTGGTGCCATGACTATTATATGCATAAACAAATTCCCTGTTTTTCACAAAATCCCAGGTGGCAACAATCTGATTATTCTCAAATAGATGTGTAAAAACAGGAGATTTATCCACACCGGGAAATCCGCCATCGAATATTGCAATTCTCACACCTTTACCATCAAGTCCTGCCTCTTCAAAAAATGATATTCCCATTGCATCAAGCTGCTTCTTCCTCAAATAATCGAGGCTAAAACTTATTTCTTTTTTAAATGGTTTACTCTTTGTTTTTATTGCAACCATTGACACTGGCAGGATTTTTTCAACAAAGGGGCAACTCTCAAATTTTTCAAGATTATTTTTACCGGCATTTATACTTACAGCATTCAACCATCTGCTAATCAAATGTATTTCACCGGATATTTGCTGAATTGCCTGAATATAATCTTCCCTTACAGGTAAATCAGTATATTCAAACAGGGGAATTCCTAATTTTAACCTTTTATGAATAGTTTTTGAGTCGAAATAAGAATAGGGTTCAAAGGAAACTCCGTTTTTATCGGTAAAAAATACCCAGTATCTTTCATTTGCAAAGGAATTGAAAGCCTGAAAAAACATAAATACAAGTAGAAAAATCCTTAGGCTTCTTGATGATATGATGGTTAAAAATATAATTATTTTATGAGTTTATTTTCCGATTGATATATGTCTGATTTATTTTAGTTTTATATATGTCATCTGGTCAGTTCTTCAATTACTTTTCCCTGAACACCCGGAGGCCTTGAAAGATTTAGCATAACTGCAATGGTTGGGGTTATATCTGTAACTGATACATTTCTGGAAATAATGGACCTTCCGGTTTTCCAGCCATAAAAAATGAGTGGCACATGAGCTTCATAATGGAACAAGGATGCATGTTTTCTTTCAATTCCCCTTTCAACCCATCCTGGAGAAAGTCCCAGAATAACATCTCCGGATCTTCCCTGATAATAATTTTTCTGCATTTTCTCAAATACTCCATGGGTATAATTATTTGTCATAAGATTTTCAGAGCTTAAGGCACTGGAAACCCCTGAGAATTGTACCATGAACCGGGCAACTCTTTCCTGAAATTCTGCTAATGATAATCTGGAATCTTCAATTAATTCTCTGTTTAGATAAATTTGTTGTGAATAATAAAATGTGACCCAATCGCCTGTTCCATAAATTACATTCAGATAAGTTCTAAGTAATGAAACTGCTGAATTATAATTAAAATATCCGCCGGGTATCTTATTTTCCAATAAATATGATGGTTCATTTGCAATGGCATTTTCTGCTGTAAGATAAATCAGGACATTTTTTAATCCAATCTGTTCATCAATAAATGCAAGAAAATGGGTAATATCATTATCAAGGCGAAGATAGGTATCTTCCATCTCCGGTGATAAAGGCATAAAATTTTTTGCTACATTGGAAGTAGCCGTAAAGCAAACCGTAAGCCAGTCGGGATAAGCGTTCTTCCCAAGTTCCTCATCAAGGATAAGAGAAATGGCCAGATCTTTTGTAAGGGTATTCCCAAAAGGAGTTTCTTTTAACACTGAAAAATCGATTTCTTTTTTATTTTTTCTGCTAATTTTTTCCAGATCATAAGGAAAACCTTTTATGCCTGAAAAACCTTTTTCTTCTCCATTTTTTATCTGATTATTGAAATATTTTTCCTGGGGTAAAAGGGTTTCCCATTTACGGGATAAATATGTTCCTGAAAGATTTTTATCGTTAAAATCATTTAACCATTGCGGCAGGCTGTCACAATAAAAAGAACTGCTAATCCATTTTCCGGTATAATCATCATACCAATAGGCTGCATTTGCTGTATGTCCTCCTGAAATAATTGCAGCAACAGGATCCAGGGATATAGAGTATACTTTTGAATGAAAGTTATTTGATAACTTTAACTGGTCAGATATATTCAAAGTCTGAAGGCAGGCAGGAGAAAATTTACCCGATTCATAATTTCCGCCAATTGTATTTACATTGTCATCCCTGATACAATACCTAATATTATGTTTGAGCCTTTCATACCAGAAATTGGCTACAATACCATGAATATCAGGATAGCTGCCTGTTGCAATACTGGCATAGCCGGCACCTGATTCGGTAAGAAGATAGTCATGATGGGCATTTCGAAAAACAGATCCTGTTGATATAAGTTTTTTAATACCTCCTTCTCCAAATTTATCCCAGTATCTGTTAATATAGTCGTATCTCATTTCGGAAACAATGATCCCGATTACAAGTTTTGGTTGCTCCGAAGGAATATTCCTATCCTGAGAGAATACTCTGGTACAGGTTATGGCTAGAATTAATATGGTACAGATAGCTTTCATTAATTTTTAAAAAGAGATGCCTAACATAAAATGATGATAAGTTGCAAAGATAATGATGATAAAAGATTTTTTTGTATAGTATGGTTTTTATATAGAATAAAGTTTTTGACAATTTTTTAAACAAGCCCGCTTCTGATGTTTCTGATTAACTTTAACACAGCCTGATGGGATACTAAATGATTTTTAATTAATCCTTAATATACATATTTTACAATTCTTTTTTTCCAGCTTTTATCTCCGCTGCTTACTTTTAGAATATATATTCCCGGTGGTAAAGCCGGTTTAATAATAAAAGTATTTGCCCCTTCAACTATCCGATATGATACAGAATACAGAATTTGTCCTGTAAGTGAAAAAATTTCGATAAAAGCAGTTTCCTGATTTAAAGAAGAAAATTTTATATGTAATTCATTCATAAAAGGATTAGGCATACAACTAAATTGATCAGGGGCCATTAAGATATGAAGGTTTAATGTTTCATAATCTGCAATACTTATATCTTCATTATATTCAAAATATCCTTCTTTTTCAAAAACTAAGCGGTAATTTCCTCCTTTTATATATCTGTGAAAAAACCCTGAAAGGCTGTCAGAATATACAAATGAGAATTTATCTTCAATATCCTGAAGTTTTATTTTTACTTTACCCAAGGATCCTCCACTTTCTTTATCTGTAATCTTTCCATGGATTCCATAACTTCCCTGTTTTATAAAATTAATTATTGGCTGACGGTTTGTATGATAAAACCAGTTAATTTTGGAAGCAGGCGGAATAAAATCATTAGACAATTCCAATGTAAGTTCTCTTCCCTGTAAAAAACCTGTAACATAATCCTGTCGTCCGCCATAAATAACGTACCAGTATGCTCCATTAGTAATTCCGCCGGGAAAAAGATTCATGTATTCCGGATCTGAGTTTTTAGCTTCATCAGCATATTCGGAAGATATCATTCGGAACCAGGCATCATCGGGATGAGCATTTTCTTTCCCTGAACCTTGTTTTTCTCCCCAGTCCCATGGATAATTAACTACTTCTGCCCCGCTATGCATATTTGCTGATAATGAAGGCCTGAACTTATCCATATATCTCATCATTGCAAGGGTTTCAGCCTGCCTTTCATCTCCATATGCCCGGCCTTTATAAGGATCAGGAAAATTTCTGTTAAGGTCAATATTATTAAAGTTATTTCTTGTAGAGCCAAAAATTGTATTGTCGCCCTGAAAATAAGTTCCATCCGGATTTGCAAGGGGATTAATTATTAGTGTAATTTTATCAAGCAGATTACTGAATTCAGAAGACGAGTCATAATTTTGTGTTAACTCATTTAAAAATTTTAGAAGTATTACGTATCCAAGAGGTTCATTTCCATGAATGGTAGAACTTAAAAATACAACAGGCCTGTTTTCTGCCGGTATATTCCCTGTTTGAATCCTGGCAGCAAGTATAAGTCTGTTTTTAACAGAATAACCAATCGTATCAATAGAAAGAATTTGAGGATATCCATTTTTAAAAGCCTGCATAATTGACTGGTATTGCGAGTATGTGGGATATCCAAGCCCTTCCAGTACCTCAATTTCTGAAGATGCCATTTTTATATTTTCCAGGAGTGAAGGGGCTGTAACAATAGAGTAATTTATATCAGATGAATAGAGCAATATAGTATCTTTAGAAGTAATATAATAGAAAGCAGTATCGTTTTTTATTTGTCCCGGACTTAATAATGCTGACAGGGATAATTCCGATTTATGCCTTGTAAGGGGAATTGCAATATAAGCTTCTCCACGTTCTTTTAGCTCAGCTTCAATTCTATGTCTTATTTCGGTTTCCTTTTTATCCTGAGCTTTAACAGTAAATGAAGCAATGAGGGAAATCATGAAAAGAAGTTTTGCTCTCCATAAAAATCTTTTGAATTTTATTAAGAAAGGTAAATGTAACAATGTTGATATAAATTTGAAGATAAGAATGTTTTCTCCTTTTAACATTATTACTGATTTTAATATTTAATAATCCCCTTTCTGCGGATATTATGCAAAAATCTATATTAGATGTTTTATATATTTAAGTTTTTCAGAAGGGAGATTTCAGGATTCGATTAAACATTGAATCGTATATGTAAAAGATCTCCATCCTGCACAACATAATTTTTTCCTTCTATCCGTAACTTACCTGCTTCTCTGCATGCATGTTCGCTACCGAGGGAAATAAAGTCATTATAACTGATCACTTCAGCTCTTATAAAGCCCCTTTCGAGATCACTATGAATTACGCCGGCAGCCTGTGGAGCAGTCATTCCTTTTTTAATAGTCCAGGCACGGACTTCTTTTGGGCCTTCAGTGAAAAAAGATTGCAGGTTTAAAATAGAATAGGCAGATTTGACAAGTTTATTTACTCCGGGTTCAGAAAGTCCGACATCTTTTAGAAATATCTTTCGATCTTCCTCTTCATCCAATTCAGCTATTTCAGATTCCAGTTTTGCTGCAATTATTAGAACCTCAGTTTTTTCATCCTCAACAGCTTTTTTTAATGCAGTTATATACTTGTTTCCTGAAATCACGGAAGCTTCGTCAACATTACAAACATACATTACCGGCTTATTTGTGAGTAGAAAAAGATCTTCTATATATTTTTTGTCTTTTTCTTCCACAGGTGCATTACGGGCACAGCCGAAAGACTCAATATGTTCTTTGTAGATATTCAAAACTTCAAGACCGTATTTTGAATCTTTATCTCCGGTTTTTATAGCCTTTTGAAATTTCTGTATTTTTTTTTCAATTGATTCCAGGTCCTTTAATTGAAGTTCAAAGTCCACGATTTCTTTATCCCTGACCGGATCTACAGAACCCTCAATATGAGGCAGATTGGGATCGTCAAAACAACGTATTACATGTATCAGGGCATCGGTATCTCTGATATCGGATAAAAATCTGTTTCCTATACCTTCTCCTTTAGCTGATCCTTTGGCAAGCCCGGGAATATCAACTATTTCAACTGTTGCAGCGATTGTTTTCTGAGGTTTTACGATATCCGCAATTTTGTATAAACGTTCATCAGGAATATTGATGATCCCAAGATTTGATTTTCCTGAACTAAATGCATATTTCCCAGTTTCAGCCCTGGTATTTGAAAGGCAGTTAAAAAGTGTAGTCTTCCCTGAATTAGTTATCCCGATAATTCCGCATTGAAGTCCCATTAATACTTAGTTTGAAATAATATGCAAATATAGGAAAAATGAATAAAAGTGGAGAACCGGCTTCGACAGACTATCTTTCTCCAACAAAAGAAAATGAAAAAAGATATAGCTTTCATCATTGTTTTACCTTTTTTAAACGGGAAAAGCTTAAAAGAGATCTTTTTGAGTGTTTTCCGAAATATACAGGATGCCTTTATAGATTTGATTAGTTTGAAAATTAAATTTATTTTTACAACTTCAATTTAATTATGCTTTTTAATTAACCTGAGGATATCCCTAACAAACTTCCAGGTGTATAGTAAAAATGTTATATTTAAGAATAAGCCCTGTAATTTGTCCGGATTCGGGTTTATCTTATTTGATTCAGAATTTTTGTATATATAAAATAAAAATTAAATAAAAGATTATGACTAAATCAATTTCTAATCGTGCTGCTGACAACATTCGTATTTTATCAGCTGCCATGGTAGAGAAAGCCAAATCCGGACATCCGGGTGGTTCCATGGGAGGTGCTGATTTTATTAATGTTCTTTATTCCGAGTTTCTTAATTTTGATCCTGAGGATATGTCCTGGTTTTTACGTGACAGATTTTTTCTTGATCCCGGGCATATGTCTACCATGCTTTATTCGGTTTTGGCTTTTATAGGAAAATATTCTATAAAAGAATTACAGGAATTCAGGCAATGGGGGAGTTCTACACCCGGGCATCCGGAACTTGATGTTAAGAGGGGAATAGAGAATACTTCCGGACCTTTGGGTCAGGGGCATGTTATGGCTGTAGGTGCTGCTATAGCCGAGCGATTTTTAGTAGCACGTTTTGGAGAGTGGATGTCACATAAAACTTATGCATTTATTTCTGATGGAGGGGTTCAGGAAGAGATTTCACAAGGAGCTGCACGTATAGCCGGGCATCTTGGTTTGAGCAATCTAATCTTGTTTTACGATTCAAATAATATTCAGTTATCAACAACGGTTAAAGAAGTAACACATGAAGATACTGAAGCTAAATATTTAGCTTTTGGCTGGAATGTCATTTCTATTAATGGTAATGATGCGCAAGAGATCAGAGATGCTCTTTCGAAGGCGGTTAATGAAAAAGAGAGGCCCACACTTATTATTGGTAAAACAATTATGGGTAAGGGAGCCGTGACTGCAGAAGGTGAAAATTTTGAAAATCAGGTTTCCACTCATGGGATGCCATTGTCAGGTGCAGGAGCTTCTTTTGAGAAAACAATTGAGAATCTTGGTGGCGACCCAGATAATCCTTTTTTAATATTTCCGGAAGTAAAGGAGTATTATAAGGAAGTTCTGGAGAATAAGAAAAAGAAAGTAAAAGAGAGGAAACTTGAGACTGAGAACTGGGAAAAACAAAATCCCGAACTCGCTGCTAAATTACAATCATTCATTTCAGCTGAATTGCCAAAACTTGATTTTGAACAAATCATACAGAAAAATGATGCTGCCACACGGGCTGCTTCTGCTACAGTTTTGAGCTATTTTGCAACAAATATTGAGAATATGATTGTGGCCTCAGCCGATTTATCAAATTCAGATAAAACTGATGGATTTCTTAAAAAAACCAAAGCTTTCCGCAAGGGTGATTTTAGTGGGGCTTTTCTGCAGGCCGGAGTATCTGAACTTACAATGGCTGCAATTGCGAATGGTATGGCCTTGCATGGAGGTGTTATCCCGGTATGTGGAACTTTCTTTGTTTTCTCTGATTATATGAAGCCGGCAGTAAGATTGGCTGCTCTTATGGGGCTTCCGGTAAAGTATGTCTGGACACACGATGCATTTAGAGTTGGAGAAGATGGTCCTACTCATCAGCCTGTTGAGCAGGAAGCTCAGATACGTCTATTGGAGCAATTAAGAAATCATTCAGGAAAGCGTTCAATGCTTGTACTTCGTCCTGCAGATGCCGATGAAACTACAGTTGCATGGAAAATGGCTGTTGAAAATCAAAACAGCCCTACAGCTTTATTATTATCCCGGCAGAATATAAAAAGTATTCCGGCTTTAGGCCCTGGCAGTCGTTATAGTGAAGCATGTGAAGCAGGTAAAGGCGCATACATTGTGAAGAAAGCTGATATTAAGCCAGATATTGTTTTGGTAGCCAGTGGCTCAGAAGTGGCTACGTTGCTGGAAGGTGCAGCTCTCCTCGAGGAAAGGGAGGGAATAAAGGTACAGGTCGTTTCGTGTATCTCTGAAGGGCTTTTCAGGGATCAGGATATTAGATATCAGGAAGAAGTCCTGCCGGCCGGTATTCCAATTTTCGGACTGACAGCCGGACTTCCGGTTACCATAAGCGGATTAACCGGGGCAAACGGAACTGTCTTTGGAATGGAGTCATTTGGATATTCAGCCCCATATAAAGTATTGGATGAAAAACTTGGTTTTACTTCAGAGAATGTGTATAAAAAAGCTCTTGAGTTTTTTAGAAAAAAGAGCCTGCTTTGATT
Organism: uncultured Bacteroidaceae bacterium; assembly: GCA_964563105.1. Classification (GTDB taxonomy): domain Bacteria; phylum Bacteroidota; class Bacteroidia; order Bacteroidales; genus CAYVTV01. Next base: position 6,633 of record CAZLXM010000089.1, on the reverse strand, counting down.
TTAATCCTTTTAACAAAATAAACAGCACTAATAAAATTCCTGAAATTAGTGCTGTTTTACCTAAATAATCTCCATATTTTACATAAAAAGTTAATTTATCATTTGCATTTAATGTTGTAAGTATTCCGCTTTCCTGCCACCAGGGAATACTTTTAATTATTGCCCCTTTCTGATCAATGAATGAAGAGATGCCGGTATTGGCAGAACGGGCAATACTGCGTCTGGTTTCAATTGCCCTGATCCTGGAAAAACTGTTATGTTGTACATAACCTGGTGTATCTCCCCACCATCCGTCATTTGTTATTACAAAAATGAGATTTGCCCCTGCTCTTGATATATATTCCGTAACATACTCGCCAAAAATTGATTCATAGCAAATTACAGGTGCAATCCTGCAATTTCCTGCAGGTGAAATAAATGAATCACGATATTTTTGAGTACCATGGCTACGAAATGTTCCTCCCAGATGTAAAGTTAGAGATCGTAAAAAACCTAATGTTTTTGGATATGGCATTTTTTCAACTCCTACAACTAATTGAGATTTATGATAAACCTGGATGTGTGCGCTTGAATCAATCTGCAATGCCGAATTAAAACTGTCATAATAATATCCGTTCACAGGTCTGGATGTAGCAGTCCTTTCCATTGGATTTTTGTAAATCTTATATGTAATAGCTCCAATAACAATCTTTAGTTTTGGATATTTAGATTGAAAGTCTTTTAGTCTGCTAATCCCTTTATGAGTTTCCATCTGGTCAAGCCATAGATTGTCAGTAATAAAAGTTTCAGGGACTACAATATAATCTGTCTCAGGAGTTACAAGTGAACCTGCAAGTTCCAAAAGTCTTTGCATTTGCAGATCAGGAGGTATATCATTGAACTTCATATAAGGGTCAATATTGGGCTGAAGTACCAATATTTCATAAGGATCGGATTTTTCTTGATATGTGTAATAACGAATTAAAGAATATGATGTTGGTATTATTATAATACCAGCCAGAAAAATTGATAATAATGGTATTAACTTAAAATCACCAGGGATTTTTAAGGCCATAAGAAGCCTGAAAATAAGGATATTTATACTTAAGATCCATATGCTTCCTCCCAGAACTCCGGTGAATTCATACCATTGTATCAGTCGGATATTATTTGCCAGGCCGTTTCCGAGATTGAGCCATGTCCAGGATATTTCTGCGTTAAGATACAGGTACTCAAATGCTGCCCAGTAAAGTATCAGAGAAATATATCCTATTACAGGCCTGACTTTTTTTCTTGTAAATGAATATAACCAGAAAGAGATAGTCATTAGAAAGGAATTCAATAGTAAGGCAACAATTAATCCGACAAAGCTTGCATTTTTTATCCACCAGGTTGTAAGGATATTCCAGATAAAAAAAGATAAAAAGGCATATCTGAATACTTTTATTCCTGATTCTTTTAGTTCACTAAGTTCCTTTTCCAGAACTAATAAAGGTATAAAAGCAATGAAGAGAATTATTCCGTTCCCCCATGAATACCAGGCCGGGCTTAATAAAATGCCTGTCAATACAGATAATATGATTGGTTTTTGTGTTCTCACGAAAAATTAAAAACTACAAAATAAACTAAATTGAATGGGATTATAAATATTTTTAATGTATGAATATGAATAATTCTTTTCTTTGCAGTTAAAATATGCTTATTTTTTTACGGTCAGGTACTGGTTTATTATAGATTAAATGGTGAATCTGAAAAGATGTGGATTGAATTATTATTGAAAGGGGTTTTTATTGGATTTATGGTTTCAGCTCCATTGGGCCCTATTGCTGTACTTTGTATTCAAAGAACTTTAAATAAGGGCCGTATATCGGGTTTTGTGTCAGGCCTTGGAGCCGTTACAGCTGACACAATTTTTGCTTTGATAGCTGGTTTGGGAATATCTATTATTATTGCATTTATAGAAGAAAAAATATTTTATTTTCAAATAATTGGCGGAATTATTATTCTTTATCTCGGAATACATATTTTTTATTCGAACCCTGTTAAGCAGATCAGAATGCAGCGAATGAACAAAAATAAATTGTCACATGATTTCCTTTCCGTATTTTTTCTTACTATTTCTAATCCTATAGCTATTTTCTTTTTTCTGGCAATGTTTACCGGTGTTAATCTGACCAGTGGCAGGATGAATTTTATCAATTTGATTTTTATGGTTTCCGGAGTAACACTGGGTGCTGTTTTCTGGTGGTTTCTTTTAAGTTCATTTGTTAATATTTTTCGGCATCGTTTCCGACTTAAAAATATATGGTGGATGAATAAAGTTGCCGGTATAGTGATCTTTTTTCTTGGAATCGCCGTAATTTTCAGTATATTGGTATTTTAGAGACTTATTAACTTTTTCATATATTTGGCTATAACAAAATATTCTTATCATTATGACTAAAAAATTGATTGCAACGGAAGATATTGTTAAAGCTGCGAAGCTGAACAGATTTGGGGGTGCCGGTACTGCAAAACTTCTGATGCTTATGTTAAGGATTAATAAACTTAATAAATTATACTCATCAATTGCTCATCTACATGGAATTGAATTTATTGACACCTTAATAAAAGAATTAAGGATTACATATTATGTGAATGAAGAAGAAATTAATCGAATTCCTAAAAGCGGTGCATTTATTACAGTTTCCAATCATCCGTATGGGGGGATTGACGGGATGTTATTAGTAAAGATCATTACCACAGTAAGGCCTGACTTCAAGGCTCTTGCCAATTTTTTAATGCAAAGGGTTGAACCAGTAAAAGATTATGTTTTACCGGTTAACCCATTTCAGGATAGAAAAGATATCAAGTCAAGCGTAACAGGGATTAAATATGCTTTTAAACATTTGGATGAGGGTTATCCTTTGGGGATTTTCCCGGCAGGTGAAGTTTCAAGTTATAATCTTGAAACAGCAGGGATCAGCGACAAACAATGGCAGCCTTCTGTTCTTAAAATGATAAAGAAAGCATCTGTACCGGTTGTTCCGGTTTACTTTCAGGGGACCAATAGCAGGTTATTCCACTTATTAGGACTTATTCATCCAAGTTTGCGTACAGTGCGCTTACCATCTGAATTATTTAACAAAAGAAAAAAAGTTGTTCGAATAAGGATAGGGAATCCAATAAGTGTTAAAGAACAATCAGAATTTAGTGATATTGAAAGATATGGTCGCTTTTTACGTACCAAAACTTATGCATTGGGGTCAGCATTGGAAGTTCAGAAATTTTTCAGGCCCCGGATATTTAAATCAACAAAAGTTGAAAATATTATTTCTGCCATTAGTCCGGTTAAAATTGAAGAAGAAATAAATCAGATCAGGGAAAAATATCTTTTGTTTGCAAGCGAAAATTTTGAAGTTTTTTGTGCCCCCTCATATTGTTTGCCTCACATAATAAATGAGCTTGGCCGTTTACGTGAGATAACTTTCAGATCTGTTGGGGAAGGGACAAATCGTGCCCTTGATATTGACGAATTTGATCTATACTATTATCAGCTCTTTGTTTGGGATAAACAGGAAAAAATAATTGTCGGGGCATACAGAGTTGGTAAAGGAAAAGATATTATGATGGAGTATGGCATTAAAGGATTTTATATTCAAACCTTATTTAAAATTCATCATCATTTCTATCCTATTCTGGAACAATCACTGGAGCTGGGAAGGTCTTTTATAATTGACCAATATCAAAGAAGGCCTCTTCCATTATTTTTACTCTGGAAAGGAATTCTTTATTTTCTAATAAAAAATCCCGAATATCGTTATTTAATCGGACCGGTAAGTATAAGTAACAGATTCTCTGAATTTTCTAAAGGGATGATAATCAGGTTCATAATGCAAAATTATTATAACCATGAATTTGCAAAATATATTCGTCCCCGTAAAAAATTCAATGTTCCCGGACATGAGGATTTTGATACAGATATTATTATTGAATCTTCAAAAGACCTTAATAAATTTGATAAATTCATTAAGGATGTTGAAATATCAGGATATAATATGCCAATTTTGCTCAAGAAATATCTTAAGCAAAATGGCAAAATTATTGGTTTTAATATCGACCCTTTGTTCAATAATGCACTTGACGGATTATTAATACTCGACCTTTTCGATGTGCCCTTTGAAACAATATCTTCCCTTTCAAAAGAGATAAATGATAATGCAATTCTTGAAAGGTTTATATCTTCAGATCATTCGGAAGAAATCAGGCAGATCTGAAAAATTGACTAACACGATCCCAGTTTACAACATTCCAGAATGCCTGAACATACTCAGGTCTTCTGTTTTGGTATTTCAGATAATATGCATGTTCCCAAACATCCAGTCCCAGTATAGGAGAGCCTTTCACTTCAGCTATATCCATAAGAGGATTGTCCTGATTGGGAGTTGAACTTACAACGAGTGAACCGTCATCTTTTTTTATAAGCCATGCCCATCCGGAACCAAACCTTGTTAAAGCTGCATTGGTAAAAGTTTCTGTGAATTTTTCGTATGTTCCAAAACTCTTTTCAATAGCTTTTAATAATTCTCCTGCAGGTTTTCCGCCACCATTAGATTTTAATACTTCCCAAAAAAGATTGTGATTAAAATAGCCTCCGCCATTATTTCGAACTGCTGCAGGATATTTGGAAATGTTTTTAAGGAGATCATTGATCGATAGTTTTTCGAGCTCTGTATCTTTAATCGCATTATTCAGATTATTGGTATAGGCGCCATGATGCTTATTATAATGGATATCCATCGTAGTAGCATCAATATAAGGTTCAAGGGCATCATATGCGTAAGCGAGTTTTGGAAGTTCAAAAGCCATAATTTTAAATTTTAAAAGTTAAACATTATTTAGACTCATTATAAATAACAATTGAGTATTGAATTTGTTTATATGGATCAGAGTTTATGATTAATTATATTTTTAATTGATATAAATTATGCAATACTAAAAGCAATTTTATTATATTTAATCTGATTTTTCAGCGTATTTTCAATTACGTACAGTTTATTTTTTAAAGTATTTTTGATAATATTTTTATAAGACTGGCAATATAAGTTAACAATTTTTTTATAAATCTTAAATAAAATACATCTTATGAAAAAAAATCTTCTTTTATCCGGGATATTTATTTTTCTCTTTTCAGCTTTATTTTCGCAGGCTTCGAAAATAAATGGTTATTGGCTTACCCAGGAGGGAACCTCGCAGGTTCTTCTCTATGAAGGAAATGACGGCAAATTTTATGGAAAGATTGTTTGGTTGAAGGAACCATATGAAAATGGGGATATTAAACGCGATAAAGAGAATCCCAATTCTTCTCTCAGAAAAACTCCTCTTATTGATCTGGTTATATTAAAGAACTTTGAATATGATGCCGGTAAAAAAGAGTGGAAAAATGGGACTATTTATGATCCTAAAAATGGTAAAACATATGATTGTTATTTATGGTTCAATCCCGGGAAAGATAATGAAATGCAGATGAAAGGTTATGTTCTGGGGATGAGATTTCTTGGGAGGGAATCTACCTGGACACGTGAGAATGGGAAAAGGCAATAAATGTAATTATCTTTTCAGGTTTTATTAATTTATAAACAAGGGGCTTCATGTTAATGAATCCCCTTGTTTATTTGGGTGGAAGACCGGTCTCGAACCGGCGACCTTCGGAACCACAATCCGACGCTCTAACCAACTGAGCTACATCCACCGTTTAGGAAATGCAAATTTATACTTTTTTATTCATAGAAAAAACAATTTGATATTTTAAGTAATATTTTAATCTCTTGTCCCATTTTACCAGTTTATAAAAATAGTTTTCAATTATATAAGGATTATATGGATTTTCTTATATCTTTTTCAAGTGCTTTTCTTATGACTATTTGACGTGGAATATGACAATTTGTATTTCAATTAATTAATAAAAATCACAATTGTAAAATTGAAATCGGTTAAAAATAAAATGGCATAAGTTTTGAAATTTTTCAATAAAATTTGAGTTAATTCTTAATTTTACTTTTTATTCGATCAGATTTTAAAATGCAGATTTAAAATATAAAGAATGGTGAAATAGGAGGGATAATAAAGAATTTAAGTTTATGGTTATTTAGTGTTATTATATTGCATTGTTCAAATTTTGAGTGCGTTATGAAAAGTATTAATTCCCCGCCAGGTACTCTTATTTTCAGGAATTAGCATTTAGAAATGAGCAGTTTCTTAATATTCGTTCCTTTTTAATTAACAATGAAATAACTAAATTATTTTCTGATGAAACCTCCATGTACTATCGTTCACAACAAGAAAATGAAAATATCTGGAGGTTCCATCAGAACGACGTGATTAACAACAATGTAACTAAAATATTTTCTGATGAAACCTCCATGTACTATCGTTCACAACAAGAGAATGAAAATATTTGGAGGTTCCATCAGAACGATGTGCTTAATAATTGAAATACCTAAATTATTTTCTGATGAAACCCTTTTTCAGTTTTTTTCAAAGTATTATTAATTATTTAGGGGTTCCATCAGAACGACGTAATTAACAATTGAAATAACTAAATTATTTTCTGATGAAACCCCTTTTTCAGTTTTTTTCAAAGTATTATTAATTATTTAGGGGTTCCATCAGAAC
>CAZLXM010000088.1:0-16895 GCA_964563105.1 uncultured Bacteroidaceae bacterium | reverse complement strand
TTTCATATAAACTAACGGAATAGTAATCTATATCTCCGTTATTACTCAACTTAAGGGGTAAATAAGAACTTAAAGAACCTACGGGAAAAATGGTTTCGGTATTTCCTATATTCTGTACAAGAGCACCACTCCCTGAAGCATTGATATAAGCATTTGCTGATCCTCCTGTAATGGTTCCGGATGTATTTACAGTTAAATTAAATGAGCCAATAGTAACTATACCTGAATTTAGCTCAAGTGTACCATCTATAAAGGTATTGTTCTGTAAGCTTTTTTCTCCAAGGCCTGAAAATCGCAAATTATTATATGTATATGCTTTAACAGATTGATGATTATCGCCAAAATATTCCACTGTTCCATTACCAGGATCCAAATCACCACCAGAAATAAAATTTCCTCCTATTTTTAATAAGCCATTACCTGTAAAAATTATTGAATTCTGAGGTGTAATATCCCCCATTTCAACATCTCCCTGTACTGTTAATTCTCCATTTTGAATATAAACTTTACAATTAGAGTTATTATTCGTGGAATTATAACTTAACAGCTTATCTATACTCAATTTGAAGTTATTAACATTTAAAACTGTCAGCTGAAAGTCAAGATAATTTTCAGGAATTAAACTCAAAATGCCTATAGGATATTGAGGATTTACACCCAAAAAAATAGTGTGCTGCGGATTGATGGTAACATTATCAGGTTTTCGTAACTCTCCCGGATATCCGTTTAAACTTTCAACAATTTCCCAATCTGTTCCTTCCCATATTTCCCAAACATCTAAATCAGACCAGTTTCCGGATTTCCTTGTCTGATAATCCCCAATAGATTGTCCAAAAATGTTAACAATAGAAAAGAGAAGGATAAATATTGGAAATAATCCTTTTTTTATATGTAAATCATAATATTTTATTGCTCCGGGAAATTGAAAGTGAAATTTTAAATTAAAAAAAGAGGTCTCTGCCCTTTTGAATAAGCGTTTAAAAAAAGTTAAATTAATAGTCCTATTCTGCTTCCTGACAGAATACAATTTTTTCCCCTTATGTATCTTAAAAAGAAACATTAATCCACATGGAAAAGTTAAATTAGAAAAATATTATACTCTTTACTTTGTCAAAATTTTATTACCAGAAAAAATAATCTGTTTGGTAATAAATTCCTGATAATTTCAGTTCCTGCAAAATAAGGGTAAATGTAATGGTTTTCTACGAGTTTTATTAAATATTGTTATAGATTGGGCTTATTTTCCTTGCTTAAGATCTGCTTAAACTTCTCCTTCAAAAACTTCTTTAAGTATTGCATAACTTTTTAACTTGCCCAACTTATCAATATGGATTTCATAAAAACGTAATAACCTTTCAAGAATTAAGCGCCTGTCATAATGGTTCATCTTCAGTCTTGAAAGGTTAGTATAACCGGCATTTAATAAATACTGGAGAAATCTGGTTTCAAGAGGTTCAAGATATTCAGAATGATTAGGAATAACCTGTAAATAATCACCTTCCTTCATATCAAAGTATTTTACTTCTTTATTTGTCCTGGGTGAAGGAATAATTCCAAGGTAACGCATTAGTTTAACCAGGAAAAATATATGGAAATTTGAACTTCCGTCAGTGCTCAAATCAAAAAAATCAATAGAATTGATCAGGAAATCAAAAAACTCAGGATTTGGTGTTTCTTCTTTTAGAGTTTTACTCAAAATTTCTGATATAAATAATGCCTGGGTGCTTTTTTTAATATCATAGGGGAAACTATAGGTTTTATAAAGAGAAATTTCTTTAATAAGATTTAATTCACCTGGGTTTTTAAAATAAGCTTCAATGTTAACAGCAAATAGAGGTTGAATTAAGTTCGGCTTTATTTTTGATTTAGGATGCCTTATGCCTTTAAAAATAAACGATTGCCTGCCCCTGTTTTTAGTATAAATATGGGCTATCAGACTGGATTCACCATACCTGAAATGATGAAGTATTATACCCGGGGTTTTTTCAAGCATACATTAAGGAAATAATTCTAATTTATGAATAATAATTTTGTAACGATACTAAATTTACCTTCTTTATCAGAGCAAAAAACCAGATAAATACCTGTTTTTACCCTTTTACCATTAAAATTAGTACCATTCCACAAAGCCTGTCCTCCCAGCGATTTAGTTTCATACACCAAATTACCGCTGATGTCGGTAATTTTTACAATAGTCCCGCCCATAAGACCGGAAATAATAATATCACCATGAAAATCTTCCCTTACAGGATTAGGATATACATAAACATCATGAAACGAAGTTTCCGGAGAAACAGCATCGCTTTTAAAAGATATTACTCCTTTTTCTGTTCCGAAATATACATCACCTGTCTTTTCATCAATTGCAATTGCAATGATAGAATTGGACAGCAAAGGACTGTTTATACTTGTAAATGAATGAATCAACTCCATTCCGTCAGATGAAACTAAAAATACACCTGCATTTTTTGTTCCCAGCCATTTTCTATTCGCCCCGTCAACAGCAATAGCTGTGACAGATTCAGAACCCAGCAAAACGTCTCCCTTTCCTGAACCATCTTTTCTGGGTATGATAATTTGTTGAGCATAAAAATTTTGATCACTAAAAACTCTTTCCGGCCGGTAATAAACAATCACTCCTTTACTGCTTCCCAGCCAAATGGTGCCGTCCCTGTCTTCTGCCAGTGCTAAAATATCATTGCTTATAACGACATTATTCTTATCAACAATGCTTAGTCTTCTATATTCATCATCTGAAAAATCATTTAAAGTGCCTTTGTCATCCATAACAAATAAACCTCTCCCTCCGGAGAGTATCATCCATTTATGATTGTTTTTTGTTACAATAAGTCTCCCAATATTAGGAGCATTAACATAGGAGCTAATTGGAAAGCCTGTCCATTCTCCAGTTTTGGTGAGAACTGAAACTGGTTTCGGAACACCCGAATTGGCTATCCAAAGATTATTATTTTTATCAAAGGCCATACCGCCAATTCTTATATATGGTCCGGGAATAATAGATTGTAAGGAGCTATTTCCTTCATTATAATTAATTTGTAATTCCCCATTTTTAAACTCAAACACCCCCCCTCCCCAGCTTCCAATATAAAAATGATCTGAATCAAGCGGATCTATTGCTATTCTGTAGAAATCGTTAATACCCGGGCGTATCCAATTAGTCCATTTCGAATAATTATACATAAATATTTCAGATATACGAAATCTGTTATTAAGATCGGAAGTTGCGCCACCAGGAACTATTATCACATTTCTGTTTTTTATTGCAATATCGGTAACATCAGCACTTGCAGGTCCATCAGGTATCTTTTGCTCCAGGTCAGAAGCATTCGGGGTTTTTAACAGGCCATTTTCCATATCAGCTATCCAAAATACTCCATCTGTGTCAAATACAGCATATTGTGGACTCCCTGTAAATAAATTATCCCTGATCAAAATATCATTCTCATTAAATACATCCACATGATTTTTTCTGATAATTATCAATGTATCACCATTAGAAATAAGCTTTTTGCAAACTTTATCACTGAATTTATCAAATTTAACCCAGTAAGTACCATCAAATACATAAATTATATCAGGATTCTCATTTTCTCCCTTTCTGTTAACATATACTTTTCCCGCACGGGATGTTGCTGAAGTAAATATTCCATTATGCCCGGGGATATCTGTGATCATCTCCCAATAATTAAAATCCTTCAAGTTAGGGGAGTTAAGAGAAGCTTTATAAATTCCGTTATCAGTCAAAGCAAAAATATAATTATCAAGAAAAGTAATATCATTTACTTTTATGGTAGTACCCATCGGGCCAATTTTATCATAAGTTTCTCTGAATTCTTTAGCATCAAGGTCAAAAACAATAATCCCAAATCCGGTAGACAGATATGCATGCTTATTTATAAAAGAAATATTATAAACAGATTTGTTACCAGGAATCTGATAACGTTCAATATCCCTGAAAGTTGAAATACGATTGCCGCTTATAAGATCAATAACAGATGATGAATAAGCTATTAATATCGAATTATTAATACCGGAAGAACGCATTACAGATATTTCAGTATCCGAAAGTCCGTTCTCTCTTCCTAAACGGTTAAGGCTATTATCCTTTAAGTTAAAATAGAATAAACCACCCTTTGTGGCACAATAAACCTTTTGATCAACAATTACAATATCTGAAGACTGGTTATACGAAAGATAACTTTTCCATTTTCCTGTTGAAGATTGAGAAAAAGCTGAGATGGAAAATAAAATAAAAATAATAACAAACCTGCAGCAGTTTATCATACAATCAATTTTCCATTATACGCAAAAGAGAGTGTTTTATTATGAAGTCTTTAAAAATTCTATCATTTTTTTAAGAGCAACAGATCTATGGCTTATATGATTTTTTTCTTCAGGATCCATTTCAGCAAAACTTTTTGAGTAGCCCAGGGGCCTGAATATGGGATCATATCCAAAACCATTTTTTCCAACAGGAGATTTTAAAATTTCTCCTTCAACACTTCCTTCAAAATTATATTCTATACCTTCCTTTATTAGAGAAATAACTGTCCTGAAACGTGCTTTCCGGTTATTTTTATCCTTTAACTTTTCCAGCAACTTTTTAATGTTAGCTTCATCAACAGGAAGATCATTATAACAAACATCTTTTATCCGGGAATACCTTGCAGAAAATACACCCGGCTCCCCGTTAAGTGCATCTGTTTCCAATCCGCTGTCATCGGCAAAACAATTAAATGCTGTAATATTATACACATACCAGGCTTTTTGTGATGCATTTTTTTCAAAAGTATCAAAATCCTCAGGAAGATCGCTGTTTATTTGAACATCAAACAGACTCTTAAAATTAAACCCTTCTCCGGCAATAGCCTTAATTTCACTTAGTTTATGAAGATTATTTGTAGCAAAAATCAATTCTGTCATTAGTGTCAAATTATCCTCCACTTGCACTGAAACCTGCAGAAAACTTTCCTGGCCTCGGATTAATACACATTACAGGCAATTTTTCAGGATTGGCAATGATTTGTTGTTCCTTAGCACCAAGTAAATAATCAAGAAATGCAATATTCCTGGTAGTAATAACAAGAATCATATCTGCATTCATTTTTTTTGCAAAACTCACAGTTTCTCTGTCAAATGATTTTTTGCCTGATGCGCTATGTAATTCATATTGGATATCATTATTCCTGAAATAACTTCCAAGAAATCGCAAATTCGAAATAATGCGTCTCTTAAATCCTCTGTCAGAAGATTTTCGTTTAAAAAGATAAAACCTGGGACCAAAATGTTTGGACAGATAACCCACCCATGGGACCTTCTCTTTTATCTCACTACGAAAGTCAATTGGAACTATTATTTTTTCATATTTAGGTTTTTCCGGTTTATCCTGAACTACAACAAAAGGTACTTTTGAATCTACAATAACTTTTAAAGCCTTACTCCCCGTAATTTTCTGAAATCCTTTTATCCCATGGGTTCCCATAACAATCATCTCCGCTTTCAAATCTAAAGCTGTCTCACTTATAGTTGAAAAAATATTCCCCGCCTTAACCATGGGAGTCGAATTAACATCATACTGAACTTTAAGTTCGACACATTTCTTTTGCAACTTCTTTAAAATTTCTTTTTGGTTTTTTAAGTTAGAAATTATATGTAAAAGAATAATTTCTCTTTTTAGAACATTATTTATTACAATAGCATGTTCAAATGCATATTCTGCTACCTGGGAAAAATCCCAGGCAACAATGATCGGTCTGTTTGTGCTTTCCATAAATCCGGGATTTATAGATTAAATGAATTGATTATTTAATTACTTTTGAATGAGATTTAACAAAATATATCTCTTTTTTTGATTCACAAGGTATGAATTTTCTTAATAAACTGATAAAGTTAAAAATTATTTTGCTTCTTTTCCTGTTTAATCACTATAAGAAAACAGAATTGTTTTCTAACAGCTTCCTCTCTCATTTTCCTTTAATAAGTTATAGCATCCCCCTTCCTTATCCAATTTCAAATCATACACTACAGGATATCACTTTTGATAACCCTGATATAATGTATATTTCTTCCGGTAATTCCGTTTATGCGGGCAATGGCATTTCATGGGAAAAAATTAATCTGAACGCTAAAGCCACTCTGGATTCAGATAATTCCAAAATCTATTATTTCGCCGGAAACGATGCCGGCTCAATATACAAGGATGATTCCGGCCATTTCATTACTGAATCTTTGTCATCACTCTTAAATAAATATTCTTTAACGTTTTCAGAGATTTCTGAAATTAAAGCCCTGAACGATTCTATATACATTAAAGCAGGCTCAAAATTATATCTTTTAACAAATAAAATACTTTCCATTTCAGATAACAATTTCACTGAAGGGAAAATTTTTAAAACATCTGATAAAATTATACTCTATAAACCAGGATTTGGTTTCATTAAAGAGGGTATTCATTTTCCTTCCAATTTACAAAAAGAATTTAATCCGGATTTTCTCATCCCTGGCCAAAAAGGATATCTGTCTTATTCCTTTACTTTAAAACAATTTTTTCAACTGGATAATAACTTTATAATTAAAAAAGAATGGAAACCTGAATTTAATGAGGTAATTACTCATTGTGGTAAAGTGAATGATTTTTATTATTTCTATTCTATTAGTAATTATCTGTACATCAGTTCTGAAAATGGACAAATAATAGCAAAGATTGATTGTGGCACTTTTTTCCCAAAAGGATCTCTGACAGGAATAAAATCATCTTCCAATAAATTATGGTTTATCCTGCAAAACAAAATATTATATTTCGATTTCCCGCCTGTATTTGTTAAATCCTCTTTTGGTCATAACAGAATACTACAAGCCTGTATACTTAAAAATGATATAATATATTTTGGAAATAACGAGGGATTTTTTAAACTTCCTCTTGAAAACAATATCCCGGAATTAATATTAAAAGGAAATTGCAGAAAGATCCTCAATACAATTTCGGAGGGATTAATCGTCCTTAATGAAGATGGAATATTTAGTATTCGTGATGATTTTCCCCCATTACAATTATATTCTGGCTTTGTTAAAGAACTTGTTTATGATACTAAGTCAGCTTCTTTATTTTTTAGTACAAGGGATAAAATATTTGAGCTGGGTTTAGGGGGCGCTACTTCTGATAAGCAATTAAAAATAATTCTTTCAGATTCAGATGCTGATTTATTACACTTACATAAGTCCTGCCTTTATTATGCCCTGGAAAATACAATCTATAGATTAAATCCTGAGATTAAATTACCCCGGCCGGAATTACTGCCGGAATTTCGGAATGAAGCTTTAAAAAGAATTTTCACTCATTTCGGTAAAATCCATATTCTTACAGAAAACAATATTTATGTTCTGAACAATGATTTAAATGTTAATAGAGTTGAATTCTCCGGCATTCCAAATAATTCAGTTTTTTATGATATTAATAATTTACAGGATGATCTCTGCATGTTAATTATAAAAAATTCATCAGGAAAATTTGAGCTGTTTTATGAAAAAAGCTTATATAATTTTGAAAATATTTCACCACCACTCTCTAATGAATTCTATCCATATATTATTTCTCCCGCCGGCGAAAACAGAGCACTGATTTTATCAGGCAGTTCTTGTTTTGTCATGAATCCTTTTCAATTACCCTTACACAATCTTTCTTCTGAATACCATATATTTATCTATCAAATTAGTACAGCTGATAAGGTTATTTATAAAGGGATTGGATTTTCTGATGAAATGGCGTCAATTCAACAGGAATTGCTTGAAATTCCTTATAAAAACAGATCACTGCGTTTTGAATTAAGTACAAGTGATCATTCCCCGGGAAAGACTTATTATAAATACTCTTTACAAGGACCTAAAAAGCAAATCTCAACATGGTCCCCGGAACCTTCGATCACACTGAATAATTTGTCAAAAGGCAGATATAATCTGTTCATTGATTCTTATAACACCCTTCTTAATTTTTCTTCAGAATTAAGAATACCATTTAAAATTCAGTCCCCTCTGTTTATTAAGTGGCCCGCCCTTATAATATATTTTATAATATTATGCATATCCGGGTTTATTTTTTATAAGCATAGAAAGATAAAAAAAGTAATGAATATTAGTATTTCAGAAAAATCCTCTGCATCTGAAATGCTAACAAAAGAACTTCCTAAATCTAATCTTTTTGATGATGTTGCCAGACCAGCCCCTTCAGATAAATCAAAATGGAACAAATATGAAATGATCACTGTTTTGTTTTCTGATATCCAGGGATTTACCAAAATTGCAGAACAAATGAACCCGGAAAAGCTGGTTGATGAATTAGACATTTTCTTTTACCAGTTTGATTCTGTGTGTGAAAAATATAACATAGAAAAGATAAAAACTATTGGAGATGCCTATATGGCTGTTGGAGGTATTCCCCGGCAAAATAGTACAAATCCGGTTGAAGTTGTACTGGCAGCATTAGAAATGCAACAATACATGAAATCATTAAAGAATTCTAAAATTGATTTCTGGGATTTGAGGATTGGAATTCATTCAGGCCCGGTGATTGGAGGTATTATAGGCTATAAAAAAAGTTCTTATGATATCTGGGGGGATACCGTTAATACAGCCAGCCGGATGGAATCATCAGGCGAACCGGGAAAAGTCAATATATCAGGTGCAACTTATAAGCTTATAAAAGATTTTTTCATTTGTGAATATCGCGGTAAACTTCCGGTTAAATATAAGGGAAATATAGATATGTATTTTGTAAAAAGTATAAGGCCTGAATTATCAGTAAACCTGAGAAATATTCCAAATAAAATCTTTTTTCTGAAATTACAATCTCTTCGTTTGAATGACCTTGAAACTTACATATTTAATAAATTTGAATCGGAGCTTCCCAATAATTTATATTTCCATTCTCTTAAATATATCCGGCATATATATTCTCATGCAAGTTTACTGGCAAGAGCTGAATGTATAAATCCTGAAGATGAATTACTTTTTAAAACAGCTTCACTTTTAATTTTTATTGGCCTGACAAAAGAGTATCAAAATTATATAAACAAATCCGCCAGTATTGCAGCAAATTTATTACCTGAATACAAATACACACAAAAACAAATTGATATTATTTGTAATCTTATTCTTTACTCAAAGCTGCAACATAAACCCCAGGACTATCTCGAAAAACTAATTTACGACCTTAAAACAGAATATTATGGGAGAGCTGATTTTATTGATCTCTACAAGTTATATTATCAGGAATTTAATGAGAATCTTTCCTTAATAACGATTCAGAAATGGAAAGAGAAATATATATTAAAGCTGGAGAAACATGAATATTATTCGCAATTGGCAAAACGTATTATGGAATTCCCGCCGGAAATACAAATTCAAAATATTTTGTCTGATAATTGGCAATAAATCCTTAAATAACATAGCTGATTTTATTGCAGCTACGGCAATAAATTTCTATCTTTGTGCCCGTTTTAAAATCACAAAAAAATCCACTGGCAAAAATTTTCTTTATGGAACTCGACTGGACTAATATTGGCTTTGGTTACCGTAAAACTGACTTTAATGTAAGAGGCTGTTACAAAGACAGAAAATGGGGAGAACTTGAAGTTTCTTCTTCTGAATTTATTCAAATGCATATGTCTGCTACCTGTCTTCATTATGGACAGGAAGCATTTGAAGGATTGAAAGCTTATATGGGGAAAGACGGAAAAGTAAGGATATTTCGCTGGAAAGATAATTGGGAAAGACTCAAATCTTCTTGTGAAGGTATTTTAATGCCACCGGTACCGCAAGATTTATTTCATAATGCAATAATAACAGCTATAAAATATAACAAAAGATTTATACCTCCTTATGGAAGTGGGGCAACCTTATATGTCAGGCCCTTAATGATAGGAAATGGCCCTGAAATTGGAGTGAAACCGGCAAAAGAATATCTTTTTATGGTTTTTGTCATGCCCGTAGGCCCATATTTCAAAGATGGTTTTAAACCAGTTGATATAATGATCTGTCGTGAATTTGACAGGGCTGCCCCGCTGGGAACGGGCCATATTAAGGTTGGGGGTAATTATGCAGCTTCTCTTACTTCAGCTAAAAAAGCTCAGGAATTAGGCTACTCCGCTGTAATGTACCTTGATGCGAAAGAAAAAAAATATATTGATGAATGCGGTCCCGCAAATTTTTTCGGTATTAAAAATAATACATATATAACACCGGAATCTAAATCAATTCTCCCGTCAATTACTAATAAAAGCCTGCAAACTTTGGCATTGGATTTAGGAATGAAGGTTGAAAAAAGACATGTTCCTGTTGAAGAACTCAATGAATTTGAAGAAGCTGGCACCTGCGGAACAGCTGCCGTTATAACTCCAATAGGAAAAATTGTTGATGTTGAAAAAAATTTAACATATACCATAAGTAAAGATGGAAATCCCGGGCCTGTTTCAACAAAATTATATCAACAATTAGTCGCTATTCAATATGGAGAGATCCCTGACAAGTTTGGATGGACTGAAATTATTGAACTTTCATAAATTTGCTTATACTAATTCAAACTAAGCATCGTTTAATGATTAAAAAAATCTGTTGCAAATTATCCGGATAACTGCAATAAAATATAATAAATTATTAATAATCATTATATTGCATATCCAAACCAGTTGCTAAACAAAATCCTGTTCAACTATTTTATTTATTATCTTTGCAGATTATAAATTTTAGAATGAATATTAAAGAAAACAAACTTGAACGAAGAAGATTAACTGGTTCGTATATAACAAGCGTACTTAGTATTTCTCTCGTGTTGTTTTTAACAGGTATAGTTGGTTTCTTAATTCTTAACGCAAGAAGTCTAAGCATACAGGTAAAAGAAAATCTTGGAATTAATATTGAATTAAAAGAAAATATCAGAGAAGCTGATATACAGCAGTTGAAAAAGTCATTAGAGCTAAAAAAATTTGTAAGAAGTACCGATTATGTTTCAAAAGAACAAGCGGCGATTGAAACACAAAAAGCTTTAGGAGAAAATTTTCTGGAATTTCTCGGATATAACCCCCTTCCGGCTGTTATAAAAGTTAAAATTGCCGCCTCACATGCAAATCCCGACAGTATTGATGCGATTGTGAAAGAACTTAAAACATTGCCTCAGGTACAGGATATTTATTACAGAAAAACCCTTTTGCATGAGATAAATGATAATATAAAAAAAATAAGTATTGTACTTGTCTCATTCAGTATTTTACTGCTTATTATTTCTCTTACGCTTATCAATAATACCATCAGACTTTCTGTCTATTCAAAAAGATTCCTGATACATACCATGGAACTTGTTGGCGCTAACCGCACCTTCATTCGTAAACCATTTATTTATAAGGGTATGTGGCATGGATTTATATCAGCACTTATCGCATCAGGACTATTGACAGGAAGTATTCTAATAGCACAAAAACAAGTATTTGATATTATCGAACTTATTGATGCTGACATCCTTGGATTATTATTTATCATAATTATTATTTCGGGGATTTTGATAACTGCAATTTCTTCATTTTTTGCTGTAAATAAATATTTAAATATTGATAAAGATAAATTATACTTTTAAGCTATGGCCAAAAAATCTCAAATTGAAAAAAAAGCAGATCTGCCTCTGACTAAAAGAAATTATTTACTGATCGTTATTGGTTTTCTTATAATCTTATTAGGATATATCCTGATGATTGGCGGAGGATCTGATGATCCTAATGTTTTCAAAGAAAAAGAACTGTTCAGCTTTAGAAGGATTACCCTTGCACCGGTGCTGATACTTTTTGGCTTTATTTTCGAAATATATGCCATAATGAAAAAAACAAAGGAAGATAAATAAATGAGCTGGATTGAAGCGGTCTTACTGGGAATAATTCAGGGATTAACCGAATTCTTACCTGTTAGCAGTAGTGGGCATATTGAAATTGGAAAAGCGCTTTTTGGTATTAATCCGGAAAATAACCTGTTATTCTCTGTAATAGTCCATGGAGCAACTGTTTTAAGTACTCTTGTAGTTTTTTTTAGTGAAATTAAATTAATTTTTAAAAATAGTTTTTCTCCAATATTCAATGATTCGCAAAAATATATTTTAAAAATTTGTGTATCAATGATACCAATTTTTATAACAGGCGTTTTTTTTAAAGACTATGTTGAATCTTTTTATAATGGAAATATTCAATTTGTTGGTTTTATGTTATTAATAACCGCTTTATCACTTATTTTAATAAGCTTCAACAAAAATAACCAAATTAAAAATATTCCTTTCATTGATGCATTTTTAATAGGATTAGCACAGGTTTTAGCTGTTTTACCCGGAATTTCACGTTCCGGATTAACTATTTCAACCGGATTATTGTTAGGTAATAATAGAGAAGAAACAGCAAAATTCTCATTTCTGATGGTTATTATTCCAATCTTAGGAGCTAATTTTCTTGAAATTATCAATTCTATTCCCACTAATTATGAAAAAGTTGTTCCTATAAATTATATTTTTGGATTTCTGGCAGCTTTCTTTTCAGGGCTTTTTGCCTGTAATTGGATGATAAGTCTGGTTAAAAAAGGAAATTTAATTTATTTCGGGATCTATTGTTTTATTGTTGGAATTTTTGTTATATTAATAGGTTAAACAAAATATATGACATTTATCCGTGAAGAATTTATTCAGGGAAAAATTCTTTTAATTGATAAGGATTATGAATGGACCTCATTTGACGTAATTAATAAAATCAGATTAATTTTAAATAAGAAACTGAATATTAAAAAAATTAAAGTCGGACATGCAGGCACTCTTGATCCTTTAGCAACGGGGTTATTACTGATTTGTACAGGAAATGCAACAAAACTTATTGACGGGTTTCTGAATCTGGATAAAGAATATTATTTTACTTTAAAACTAGGTGAAACTACACCCTCTTTCGATTTAGAAACAGAAGTTGATAAACAATTTAGTTTTGATCATGTAAGTGATGAAATGATATATGAGGCCCTTGAAAGATATATAGGAGAAATATCACAGGTACCACCAGCCTATTCAGCAAAATATATAAAAGGGAAACGAGCTTATGAATATGCAAGAAAAGGTGAGCCAATCAAACTAGACCCTGTAAATGTTAATATTAAAGAAATAAAATTTATAGAAAATAATAAACCTTTTTTAACTTTTAAAATTGTTTGTAGCAAAGGAACTTATATCAGGGCTATTGCAAGGGACATTGGCAAAGATTTGAATTCCGGTGCGCATATTACAAAATTAAGAAGAACTGCAATTGGCAATTTTAAAATAGAAAACGCAATTACAATAACAGATTTTGAAAACAATATAAAATTATAGATTAATGAGCCTCTCTAAAAATTGATATAAAATAAAGAAAATGAAAAACAAATCAGGGCTTAGATCAAAATGAAATATTTAACATTAAAATAAAAAATTATTATTTGATGAAACTTTCACAATTTAAATTTAATCTTCCGTCAGAGCTGATTGCTATGTATCCGGCAGAAAACAGAGATGAGTCAAGACTTTTAGTTGTAAACAGAAATACCGGGGAAATTAAGGATCAAATATTTAAAGAGATTATTGAATATTTTAACGATAAAGATATAATGGTATTCAATAATACAAAGGTGTTTCCTGCAAGGCTATTTGGAAATAAAGAAAAAACAGGAGCTGAAATAGAAGTGTTTCTCCTTAGAGAATTAAACCGTGAGCAAAGGCTTTGGGATGTACTGGTTGATCCGGCACGTAAGATCAGGATAGGAAATAAACTTTATTTTGGGGAAAATGATATTCTTGTTGCTGAAGTAATTGATAATACTACCTCCCGGGGACGTACCCTGAGATTCCTTTACGACGGAGATTATGAAGAGTTTAAAAGAACATTATATAATCTGGGAGAAACACCATTGCCAAAATTTATTAAACGAAAGGCTGAACCGGAAGATAAAGACAGATATCAAACCATTTTTGCACAACATGAAGGCGCTGTTGCTGCCCCCACAGCAGGGCTCCATTTTAGCAGAGAACTGATGAAAAGACTTGAAATTAAAGGGATTAACTTCGGTTTTATTACTCTGCATGTTGGACTTGGAAATTTCAGAAGTGTAGATGTGGAAGATCTTACAAAACATAAAATGGACTCTGAAAGAATTATAATTTCCGAAGAAGTCACTTCACTGGTAAATGAAGCTAAATCAAATAAGAATCAAGTTTGTGCAATAGGTACAACAGTACTCCGTACACTCGAAAGCAGCGTTTCAACAGACGGATTTTTAAAAGATTTTGACGGATGGACAAATAAATTTATTTTCCCTCCTTATGATTTCAGTGTCCCTACGTCCATGGTCTCAAATTTTCACCTGCCTTTATCAACATTATTAATGACAGTAGCAGCTTTTACCGGATATGACCTGCTAATGAAAACCTATAAACACGCTATTAAGGAAAAATATCGTTTCGGTACTTATGGTGATGCAATGCTTATACTATAATAAATCATAAGGATATTAAAAATGCCCTTTATTAATTCAATAGTTAACTGGTTCAATATCAAAAGGATTTATAACATTGAGCTTTTTAAAAAGCATCCTTTTGATGTTCAAAAAGACACTTTTAATAACCTTATATCCAGGGCATTGAATACAGAGTGGGGAAAAAAATATGGTTATCATGAAGAAATGACTATTGAAGAGTATCAAAATACCGTGCCACTTCAAAATTATGATCAGGTAAAGCACTGGATCGAAAGAATAAAAAATGGGGAACAAAATCTTTTATGGCCTTCAGAAATTAAATGGTTTGCAAAATCCTCAGGTACAACAAGTGACAAAAGCAAATATATACCCGTAAGCAATGAATCACTCGAAGATTGCCACTTCAGGGGAGCAAGAGATGTCCTTGCATTATATTCATCAAATTATCCTAATTCAGGGGTGCTTAAAGGTAAAAGCCTGACTTTAGCCGGAAGCCATCAAATAAATAACTTGAATAATTATTCTTTTTCCGGTGATCTTTCAGCAATCCTTATTGAAAATATGCCCTTCATTGCAACTTTTATCCAAACTCCTTCCAGTGATATCGCTTTGTTGACAGAATGGGAAAATAAACTCGAAAGAATAACCAAACATACTATTACTGAGAATGTTACTGTAATTGTTGGTGTACCTTCCTGGATGCTGGTACTTTTAAATTATATACTAGACTATACCGGGAAAAAAAACATATTGGAGATCTGGCCAAATCTCGAACTTTTCACACACGGAGGCGTTAGTTTTGCCCCTTACAAAAAAAGTTATAAGCAGATCATTCCATCCTCAGACATGCATTATATGGAAACATACAATGCATCTGAAGGATTTTTTGCCATTCAGGATAATCCCGATACAGATGATATGCTGCTTATGCTCGATTACGGCGTTTTTTATGAATT
The DNA here is from genome assembly GCA_964563105.1 of uncultured Bacteroidaceae bacterium. Lineage (GTDB taxonomy): Bacteria > Bacteroidota > Bacteroidia > Bacteroidales > CAYVTV01. The sequence goes on along the minus strand of CAZLXM010000088.1, from coordinate 1,407 downwards.
TATTCCGTTTGAAAATATTAATGATCCTGATCCGCCTGTTTATACTATCAAAGATGTGGAATTACATAAAAATTATGCTATTGTAATCTCTTCCAATACCGGATTATGGCGATATATTATTGGTGATACAGTGATTTTTACATCTCTGTTCCCTCATAAAATTAAAATATCCGGCAGGACAAAACATTTTATTAATGCTTTCGGTGAAGAGGTCATTATAGATAACGCAGAAAAAGCCCTTATGACGGCAGCAGAAAAAACTGGTGCCATAATTAACGAATATACAGCAGCACCTGTCTATATGTCAAACAATACCAAAGGTTCACATGAATGGCTTATCGAATTTAAAAATGAACCTGAAAATATGGAAATTTTTATTAATACTTTGGATGAGGCTTTGAAAAGTTTAAATTCTGATTATGAGGCAAAAAGATATAAAAATTTCACCCTTGTTGCTCCGGTAGTTAAAAGTATTCCTAAAGGAACATTTTATAAATGGTTTGAACTGAAGGGAAAATTAGGTGGCCAGAATAAAATGCCGCGACTCTCAAATGATCGAAAATATGTTGAAGAAATTTATAATTTATTAAAATAAATGAAAAAAAGACCATCCACGCAATCCGATCCTGATTTAAATTCCACATCAAGGAAAAAAAAGAATATGCATATTGCAGTTGCCGGAAATATTGGTTCGGGAAAAACAACAATTACAGGACTGCTTGCTAAATATTATGGTTGGGAAGCACAATATGAAGATATTGATGATAATCCATATCTAAATGATTTTTATGATGATATGCAAAGATGGTCTTTTAATCTTCAGATTTATTTTCTAAATAGCAGATTTAGCCAGATTGTAAGGATCAGACAATCTAATATGACTGTTATACAGGACAGGACCATATACGAAGACTCCTATATCTTTGCTCCTAATCTTCACTCAATGGGTTTAATGAGCACACGTGATTTTGAAAATTATTTCGCCCTTTTTAATCTTTTAAATTCCCTTATAGAGCCTCCCGATCTGCTCATATATTTGAGAGCATCAATACCGACCCTTGTAAATCAAATAAACAGAAGAGGAAGAAAATACGAAAATAATATACGACTGGATTATCTTAAACGATTAAATGAAAGGTATGAAGCATGGGTGGAAACTTATAACCTTGGTAAAATCCTTATAGTCGATGCAGATAAATACAATTTCCCCGATAAACCGGAAGATCTAAGCTCGGTAATAGATAAAATCAATGCCGAATTGCATGGATTATTTTAATGTGCAGGGAAATATTGAAATTTGTAAATATAAAACTGAGAACTTCCAAATACTTTTACAAATACCTAAAAAAATTAGCTCCTCAGGTAGGACTTGAACCTACGACCTACGGATTAACAGTCCGCCGCTCT
>CAZLXM010000087.1:2537-17009 GCA_964563105.1 uncultured Bacteroidaceae bacterium | reverse complement strand
TTTTTAACAATTTCTATTTGGTTTTCAACATTTTAAAGAACTGCGAAACTTGAGTAACTAATAATTACTGATTAGCATCCAATCAGCAATTATCTGTGTAGCAACTATCCCGGCTGTTTCTGTCCTTAGGGGGCTTTTACCCAGGCTTATGGGAATATATCCATAATGTAAGGCATTATTCATTTCTTCGGATGTAAAATCACCTTCAGGTCCGATTATAATAATAATATCTTTTAAGTTTCCTTTCAGATATATGAGATGTTCTTTTGTGTTTGCCCTGCAGTCGGCAATACATTTACATGTAGCTTCACTTACCTTTATAAATTGATTAAAAGACAATGGTTTATCTAAGACAGGCAGATAAGCTTTTCCGGATTGTTTTACTGCAGCAAGGATGATTTTATTCAATCGTTCCATCCGGATATTTACCCGTTCAGAGCGATGAGTTATTATAGGCGTTATCTTATCGATTCCAATTTCGCTTGCTTTTTCTATAAACCATTCAAAGCGTGCTATATTTTTTGGCGGGGCCAGTGCAATATGAAGATAATAATCTCTTTTTTCATATTCATTGTCAAATGACAAGATTTCAAGTTTTACCTGAGCAGGGTCAGCGGAAAGTATCCTGCTTGTGTAAATTGTGCCCTTCCCATTAATTACCCGGACAATATCTTGTTCTTTACATCTCAAAACATTAATACAATGATGTGATTCATTCCTGTCCAGTGTAATACTGCGATCATGATTTCCGGGACTATAAAAGATATGCATTTTGATTTAGCTTTAAATACCTTCTAATATAGAATAATGATTAATTTTCATTTTCATCTATGTATCTTCTCAGGAAAAGTTGTACTCTTCTTTCTGGCGCTAACGAATAGATATACGATTGTTCTTTCGATTTTACGGCTAATTTTCTTTGCTTATCTTTCAAATTCATTATTATGTCGTTATATTCTCTATTTGAAGAAATAGTCTGCAGGCTTCCCGGGTTATAACCAAAATAATACCATGATTTTTCGTCAAGTAAAATATAAATATCCAGCAGATCTCCGGAGGATCTTTTGGAAAGTTCAATATATACCTCAGCCTGTTTGTTGATCTGATTATCCCCTATTCTGATTATTCCTGCATCACCATGGTATCTGAATGAACGGGTAACTGTATTCCATTTTAATTTTACATTGGAAAGTATCAAAGTCTTTTTAAAATCCGGAGGAATTGTTCTATATGATCCGTATAAACTAAGTTCAGAAGACATGGTTTTTGCTGTGTTAGTACCCACCAGTTCACTTAAACCAATATTATACACATTTTGTGATATATCGTATGCCTTTAATCCTGAAATGGCTCCAATATGTGAAGCGAAAGAATTAAGAGCTTCCTGGGAAAAGAAAAAATCAAAAGTCAGGAAAGCGTCCGAATTAAACTCATCTTTTTCCAGATCATGGTTTGCTAATCCAAATGCATTCATTTTAAGCATGTTATACTTAACAAGATAGTCAATTTTCCCTTCGGAATAAGTTTGGCAGGGGTATGGATTGAATCTTAAATAATTACCGCTTACGGTACTATCCGCGAGTTTATTCATTCCGGCAATTTCATAGTATTCATTTTCGCGGTCATATGTTAGAAATCCGTGGGCACTTGCAATATATGCATCAAAATAGTCTTTACGTCCTGAAATAAAAGTAGAATATACATGTGCGGAATCTCTTGTAAGCATTAGTCCTGCAAAAATTCCATTCATATCCGGATCAACAGGGGCTTCAGCAACGGGAATGAGTACATTATAAGGATCGATTTCTGATTTAAACTTAAGCCAGCTTTTATCTACCTGACAATCGTGTACTAACCTGGTTGCTCCATCAAAAGTAAGAAGACGTGATTGTGAGTGAAAGATTACTTTACCATGGAAGTCAAAAAACGGGCTAATTTTGAAGCTGTCAATAAGGGCAATAACTCCGCTTCCGGTAGAGTAATTACCAGAGTCAACTTTTATCTGGTCGAAAAATATTTGTTGTTCTTTTGAAGTTTCATCAAAATAATTATAAAAGCCGGAAGCAATATAATTATTTTTTCCTGTTATGGTTACTGTAGCATCAAAGAAAGTAAAGTATTTCGAAACATAATCCGCAACTATTTTTGCTTCTTTCAAAGGCTTAATGACAGCGTCGGGTTCAATGACAACCAATCCATCAACCGGATAAATTCTTGCATCTGCAATTTGAACATATGGGACACCTGTTGCCTTAATAATAAAATTATTATAATCATATATTGCTATTGGTGATACAAAACTTAGTGAATCCTGTTTTGGATGAATTGAAATATACCTCGGGCCTTCAAGTCCGTCTTCATGTAATGAGCTTACAACAGGCTTATCCATACCTACATGCAACTGTTCTTCATCTATTAACCATATAAAATAATCGAGTTTGCTGATAAACCGGTTTTCAGGAAATTCAACAGAAATATAATCTTCATTCGACTTAAATTCCCCTTCCTGTTTTTTAAAATCTATGCGGGCTTTAACATTGTTTGTTGTAAAAGCTAACTTTCCGGAATTACGGGAAAGAAGATCAAAATCAGCAGAATCGGATAATATCTGATCTGCTTTATAGTTGAATTCATCTGAAACTATTACTGCAGATATCATATCAGTTGTTCCCTGTCCTGAAAGGCCTTTGGGGTTTAACAACAATTTTCCGTTATGTTTTATGCTGTCAGCAAACATTGTAAATGGAACATCTGCAGATAAGACTTCGAACTGATCTTTTTCTATATACCATGTAATTGGATTATTTTTCGAAGTAACATCAGGGAATTCAGTATCTTCAAATTGTTTTTTTACGATAAATTCATGACTGTTAGTCATCATGGAATCCGGATGAAATAAAAAATTATCTGAATAGGTAGTTGAAGCCAAATATTCGAGTTTACCGCTGCCAATTAAGCCTTTATTACTTAGTTCTATATTTTGATATAAAGTACCCTTCCCATTATATACCGGAATTCCTGCATCTCCAATTTCATGTGTAAATCCCAGGGAATTATCCGGCATTAAGACAAGAGCTTTTTCAATTGGAGGTAAAATCCCGTTAGAAAAAAACTCACCTGTTAATTTAAGCCCATCCTGAGAAAAATTATCCAGGCTGTCCATTGTAAAGGGGTCTGCTTTAAAAAACATATCCTCTCTTGAGTAAACCCCATTCTGGATCAAAGGGTCATCAAAATAAACATAAGAATAATCTTTACTGTTAAAAACCGGATAATTCGGATATTCTAAAAGCCCTGATTTATTTTGGGGATCATCAATTAAGAGTTCACCTTTTGTGTCTTCCAATAAATTATTTATTTTTTCAGCCATAATTCTGCCAAGGTTATCTGTTTTTCCCGTAATAACAGAAAGACCTACAGAATCTATGTCTCCCATTTGAATTTTAAAATTATCGTAATCAAAAAAGAATTCATTTCCATAAAATGAGAATAAACCTGCATGGACAACACCATTGAAATGAAAACCTTTATTTTTCTGCATTATTATTTGCTTATTATATGGCATTAGCACCACATTTTGCGAATCACTAAGAAAAACCTGCTGAATTCCATTTATTGTAAGGTCAAAATTATCAATATCTAACAATGCATTTTCCAAAGGAGCTTCAGTTCTGGAAGAAAACTGGATCACGTCGTAATCTGTTTTTCCTGAGCTCGCGTCCAGGAAATAAAATAATTTAGGTAATAAGATAATTATATCGGCCTGATCATCAAAAAAAATCATTCCAAGACGTGATAACTTCATTAATTGCTGCCGAACCTGATGAGCTTCCATTCCGAGATAACGCGCATAATTGGTTGTCGGGAATTGTTGACTGTTAACCATACGGCTAAACTGCCACAATGCTACAAGAGGATTTAAATTATCCCTGCCCTGAAGATCCTCAAAAAGTTTAAAATTAAAAAAGCTGTTCGATTCAAAATATGCAATACCTAATGCAGTCCCTGTTAAAGGCCTGAACCTGATAACCCGTTCATTTCTTTTCCAGTTAAACTCCTCGAAGTTCATATCCATCATATGATAGGTATTTATATACGGGCCGGCAGATGTATAGGTTTTTGATTTAATAAAACGCAATTCATTACTTTTCTCTGTAAAAGTAAATTGCAAATCCGGATGAAAAATTGAGTCCTTTCCAAGATATAATGTCATTTTAACTCCCGGGCTGCTTACTGCATTTGATGAAAAAATCAATTGTTCACTTTCAATTTTGATCCTTAAAGTGTCACCATCAAGAATATTTAAAACAGCGGGTTCAGCTATGCTGCCAGTTCCCAGTAATCTGCTGCCCTGCATTGAAATACCACCTGTATATTCAATATCCTTAAAAAGATCAGGAAGAATAAATTTATTCTGGTAAGAAAAAAATTTTGGATAAACAGCTTTTGTTTGATCAGATATTAACATGACCTTATCTTCAAGTCTGCCCATAATTGGGTAATCAAGGTATTTACCATAAATAAATTCCACAGAGTCGGCAATAAACTCAGATTTAGTAAGATCAATCTGAAAATTCGCTAGTTTTGCATAAACCCCGGCTCCATCCAAACCTGCCCGTTCCCAATTAATTATTCCATTCAGGCCAAACCATTTATTTGCAACGGGGTCTAATTCTCCCCTTGTTCCATAGATAATAATGCTATCTCGTTTTGAATAACATTTTAGATTAAAAGATTCAAATATTACCCGCGGTTCTCCCTTTTTAAAATCAAATCTATAAATTGCATTATCACCTTTCCATACATTTCCGGGAATATTGAACAGTTCATCATTATTTAATAAATTCAAACTATTTTTCAGGAAAAGATCAATTGTTTTTGCTGTGATATTCTTTTCATCAAGAAGGTATTCAAATATTTTATTCCATTGATCCTTACCGACATCTTTAAATTGCGGCGAGTATATAATTGTCAATATTTCAAAATACTTAATAAAATGCGGGCTTGGCCGGCCATTCTTTATAAGAAGTTTTGTTGAATTTTCAGCGAGTGCAATCATCTCTTCCCATGTAAAAGCTCCTCCCTGCCAAAGAGAAATAAATCTGTCAACACTTTTTGATTCTTCCGCACTGACATAATTATGAGTAAACTTTCTGACTTCTTCAATGTAGGCTATTGTGTCTGCTGAGAACTGTCTTATTTGTTGTGAGAATGCAGAAAAAATAGAAAATATAAGTAAAAGTGTTAATATAAACCTCTTAATCAAGCGCATAAGAAGATAATAATAAGTTTCAACACAAAGATATTTATTATATTATCACAACGAAATATTTAATTTTCAATAACCGAAATAATTAAACTCTGTGTATTATCACATCTGACAAGTAATCAGACGATTTCCCAAATAACTTGTAAAATCGTGATTCTTTTACGTAAAGAAAGTTTTAGAGTTTAATTTTGGCAAACTTACGCTGCTGTTTAAAGCAAAAGAATCAGGTTGGCAATCGTTGTGAAGCTAACACCTGGTCCCAATATCTTTGATGAAGTTTTGATTTTAGGGTTCGTTTGCTTTAACAGCAAGCGCATGGAAAGCCTCTTGATTTTTTCAAAAAAATTTTAATAATATTAAGATTAATTTCTTTGAAAAGGATCAGACAGATATTAATTAAAGGACTCTACAATTTGAATAAATTCTTCAGCCTTCAATGAAGCCCCTCCAATAAGTCCGCCGTCAACATCAGGATTGGAAAAAAGTTCAGCAGCATTAGATGCCTTACAGCTCCCTCCATATAATATTGACATTTCTGCTGCAATTGCGTCATGATATTTTATACTAATCTCCTTTCTGATGAAAGAATGCATTTCCTGTGCCTGTTCCGGTGTGGCATTTACACCAGTGCCAATAGCCCAAACCGGCTCGTAAGCAATTATAATTCCGGAGAATTCGGAAGGCTTAAGCTGGAACAGCCCTTCTGAAAGCTGAGTTTTTATAACTTCAAAATGTCTCCCTGTTTCGCGTTCAGCCAATACTTCACCTATGCAAAAGACAGGGACCAGGCCACTATCAATGGCAAGTTTAACTTTTTTAGCAAGTATATTGTTTGTTTCGGAATAATAAGTCCTTCTTTCTGAATGGCCAATTATAACATATTCTGCCCCTGTCGATTTAATCATGTCAACACTAACTTCTCCGGTAAAAGCACCATTTGTTTCTGCAGCACAATTTTGAGCTGATAATTTTACAACAGTCAGAATCTTATTAATTTCAGACAAGTGTGTAAACGGAGGGGCAATTATAACCCTAACATCCTGTCTGCTTTTTTCAGCCAACTTATTAACATTCTTTGCCAGCTCAATTCCTTCTGAAAGATTTGTGTTTAATTTCCAGTTACCTGCAACAATTTTTTGTCTCATATTCTATAGTTATTAAAAATTTGAATTTAAAGATAATAAACGCTATTTAATTTCAGGATAAATAATTAATTTTTAACAGCAGTCTATAGATCATAGATTATATATGTTTATTTTCTGAGCCTCGGATCAAGCAATGTATATGCAAAATCAACCAATATATTTACAAGAACAAATACTGATGCAATTGTTATAACTACGCTTAAAACCACAGGAAGATCATAAAAATTCAATGCATTTACGATCATATATCCCAAGCCTTTCCAGCCAAAAATATATTCAACAAAAACCACACCGGCAAGCATACTGGCAAACCAGCCGCTTATTGCCGTAATAACCGGGTTGAGTGCGTTTCTAAGAGCGTGAATGATAATAACACGTGAATATTTCAAACCTTTAGCAAATGCAGTTCTTATATAATCCTGATGTAATACATCAAGTAATGAGTTTCGCGACAATTGTACCACAACGGATAAAGGCCGGATTCCGAGTGTAATGGCAGGAAGTATCAAATTTTTAAGTTCTAAATAAGTCCCTCTGCCAAAATCATCAATTTGATATAAATTTCCCGTTATATTGAGATTTGTTATATTTCCGAGCTTATAGGCAAAGAGCCATGCAATAAGGATTGCTGCAAAAAAAGAAGGCAAAGCCATCCCAAGAGTTGAAAATATAATGATCCCACGGTCATACCAGCTATCTTTACGGATTGCGGCAATTATTCCCAGAATATTTCCCAGGATCAGTGCCAAAAAAATTGAGGAAAATGCCAGAATAACAGAATTTGGCAAAGCCTCCCTTATCATACTTCCGGTAAGCCTTTGACTTTGAAAAGAACGCCCAAGGTAAGGATATTTAAATATGATTATAAAATTTTGTTTAACTGTCAATAATGGAAAGTATTTTCCATAATTTTCAACATTTAAATAAAACAGAGAGTTTTCATTTTTTTTAGCATGAAATGACAGAGGTGAGAGATCATTTAAATATTTAATATATTGCTTAAAAAGTGGCTGATCAAGACCAAGTTCTTTTCGAACTATTTCAACATTTTTCAGATCAGCCCTTTGACCAAGCATCATTTCGGCAGGATCGCCGGGCAAAACATTAAATAAAAAGAAAATTACCGTAATTACACCGGCAATTACAAGAACACCGTAAACTGTATGCTTTAATAATCTTTTTAAAACAGGTCTCATTTCAAAGGTCTAATTCTTTCATTCAAAAATTTAATTAAAAGCCCAAAAATAAAGAATCCAAAAATAAATAAATAAACCAGCCTTTTTTCAAGTAAAAAACGATATGATTTCAGGACGGGAGATAAAAGAATACTTTCCTGAGAGTTGTCGGACCCCGGCATATTCAAATAATCTGAAAAATCAGCCGGTAAAGGGATTTGTTCATTATTTGAAATATTCATTATTTTTCCATTACGAATCCATATCATTCTGAGTCCATTCCCGCTTATATTATCAAAATATTCTTCGTTTACTATCCCAAACTGAACAGGGGTAATAAATTTCCGGAGGAAGTCAAGAAGTTCTTCTTCCGGCAGAGCTGTAACAGCAAAAAATTGAAAATTGGCCGTATCAATTGAAGCAGCTAAAGCACTGAGATTGTTGAAACGTGTCATAAGATCCTTATCTGCATTTGCAGGGTCCTTTACCATAAGAATAAAGGTGTTTCCGGTATTTGAAAATATTTGCGGGTATAATTCGATACCTTCCAAACTAATTGGCTTAAAATTATCCAAAGAGGCTTTGTAGCCTTTTTGTATTATTTTACTTTCAGACCTGACAAACTGCCATTCCGGTGCAGAAGGAAAATCAGAAATTGAAAAAGCTGTGATACTGTCTGTTAAAATATTCTTATAATACAATATACTTTCATAAATATCATTGTCTGCACCTTCTGGCGGATCACTTAATGTGTTTATGTAGCTACCCTGAGAAAATGGATAATTTTCAGTAAGCCGTTTAAAATCATTATCTGATAATCCAAATGAGGGAAAATCATTAAAATGCCATTTTCCAATAATTGTACCATTTTTGATCAATACTAAGCCGGGATTTGCCCGAATAATAGTTTTTAAGGTTATTTCATCGGCGTGATAGAACTCATAATTTAATTTAAGATCTGTACTTATCTGATCAATAATTTCAATAGGAGAAGCTGTTATTGCATAAAACCGAACGTTTTCGGATATTTTAGCAAACCTGGCATAGCTTTCGGACCGGATAAGAGCTTTTTTATTTGCCCTTGCAAGATCATGAGTGATTAGAAGGAAAGAAAATCCCGGATCCTGCAGAATAATATCTGTAATATCAATACCACCCATATTACTTATATAGAAATCATGTATTGGCGGCTCATATCCTTTTGATATTAATATTGATTCAGCATCAAAAAATTCATAAATAGCTGTATCTGAAGGAAAGTTTTCGAGAGAAAATACTTCTTTTTTATTATTTAGCTTATTTAAATAAATTAAACGGGTTTCATATTCATCCGGTCTGGCATCCGGAGGGATAATCATTTCATGGGGGATATTTGTTCCTGTGCTGTAAGGCCTGAAATCAACAAGAGGCAAATGCCTGTAAGAATATAATGAAAAAAATACAAAAAAAGTAAAAACGGCTGAAATCATTAGCCATTCAGTTAATACAGAACTCATTATTTTATATTTGTTTCTGCTTATAAGAATAATGACGACAAAAAACATTATTACAATGTTTTTCCAAAATGTTTGCCAATTTGTAAGAATAATTGCATCACCGAAACAACCACAATCACTTACAGGATTAAATACAGCCAGAATAAAAGTAAGCAAGGTGAAAAAAGACATAAATATCAAGGTAAGCCAGGCAAAGAAGCGTATACGGTAAGAAAGTAAAAGGGCTATGCCCATGGTGATCTCAATAGATGATAAAATAATTGACAAGGGCAATGCAAATGGTTCAAGGAATCCTACACCAAAGGCATTGAAATAGTCTCCAAATTTATATGCTGATCCTAATGGATCGATTGTTTTAACAAATCCTGAAAAAATAAATACAATTCCAACAATAAGTCTGCTGATTGTTTTTAATACTTTCATTTTATCTTCATAAATTTTAATGTTTAATGCAGATCAGAATCAGAAATATTCATTAGAATGAATGCTGCTATCCCGGGAAATTTGTTATTAATAATTATTTGCCAAAAATAAAGTTAACAACTTTTTTAAAGATTTTGTCGGGGGGCAGCATTTCCTGATTTTGATCATAACATTTTATTATTTTATAATTATCTTCTTTTTCCAGGCTTAAATAAATATCCCTGACACGTTTTTGAAATTCCAGGTCAGCTTCATGGATATCACTTTTTCCTTTAAGATAGTTACGATCCTCTCCTATCCTGTTGTTTTGCAATTGCTTAGAAGTAAATTGAAATGGCACATCAAGAAAGATGTTAAGATCGGGAACAGGTAGTTTATTATATTCAAATTCAAGTTTTAAAATCCAGTCTTTCAATTTGTTTTGTTCTTCAATTTCATTTTTTTTAGCACATTGGAAAGCAATATTTGAATTCACATATCTGTCAAGAAGAACAAAATATCCTGAATCAAGCCATTGCTGAAGCATTGCTTTTGCATTGTATCTGTCACCGGCATATAAAAGTGCCACAATATATGGATCAACGGAATTAATATTTCCCAGTTCTCCCCTTAAAAACCGTGCGATTAATTCACCATAAACAGGATATTCAACTCTGGGAAAATGCAGGTATTTATGATTAATTTGATTTTTTTGCAGATAATCTCTAAGCATTTTAATCTGTGTTGACTTTCCGGAGCCATCAAGTCCTTCAATAACAACAAAATTCATATAAAATATTACCTTTGTTTTTACTATTTATTACATCACTATGCATAAAACGAAGCATAAAGATATATTATTTTCAAAAAATTCAGGTCTTAATTTAAAGGGAAACTTAATAAATTTTGATATTCCAAAAGTTGTGGGAATTTTAAATGTAACAACAAATTCCTTTTTTGACGGAGGTTTATATACAACAAAAAGAAGAATTAAGAGAAGAATTGATTCTATGCTTGAAGATGGTGCTGATTTCATTGATTTGGGCGGATATTCTTCCAGGCCCGGAGCAACAGGGATATCTGAAAGAGATGAATTAAAAGCTTTACTTCCTGCTTTGGAAATAATGGCAATGGATTATCCTGATGTTCTTTATTCTGTTGATACATTTAGATCCGGAATTGCTAAAGTTGCCGTCAGAGATTATGGGGCATCTATAATAAATGATATCACTGCTTTTACTGCAGATAAAGAAATGCCGGATATAATTTCCGGATACCGTTTACCTTATATAATCATGCATATGCAGGGAACGCCTTATACAATGCAGAAAAACCCTGTATATTCCAATGTAGTAAATGATATAATAAAATTCTTTGCTGATAAAATATATTATCTAAAGAGTATTGGCATAACAGATTATATTATAGATCCCGGCTTTGGCTTTGGGAAAACCATTGATCATAACTATACTTTATTAAAAGAACTGGATTCTTTCAGGATCTTTGAATGTCCCCTGATGGTTGGTCTTTCCAGAAAATCCATGATTTACAAATTTTTAAACATAGATATTAATAAAAGCTTAAATGGTACCACAGCCCTGCATATGCTTGCTTTAATAAACGGCGCGAATCTATTGCGTGTCCATGATGTAAAAGAAGCGGTTGAAACCATTAAATTATATAAAAAGATATTTTAATTTTTGAGATATCCTGATTTTATTAATTTTACAATAATAAATTAATATCAGCTAATGCTTTCACTTTTTATACAGATAAGAATACTCGATATTATTGATATACTTCTTGTTGCAATTATTATGTATCAATTATATAATCTGGTAAAAGGTACAGTGGCCTTAAACATTATTATCGGTATACTTTTTATTTATATTTTTTGGAGCATAGTAAAGATGCTTAAGATGGAATTGTTAAGTTCCATACTGGGACAGGTTATTGGAGTAGGGGTAATAGCACTTATTATTGTTTTTCAACAGGAGATAAGACGTTTTTTGCTTATTATTGGTACCCGTTATATTGAAAGGAACCGGATTAAGCTGGAAAACATTTTAAATGTTGATTTTAAATTAAAACCACCTTTAAGAATTAAATCTATATTAAAAGCTGTTATGATTTTTTCTGATACAAAAACAGGTGCACTTATAGTAATTAAAAGAAAATCAAATTTGAACATGTATTCACAAGCCGGTGATATTCTGGATGCCAATATTTCAAGCAGACTGTTAATAAGCCTTTTTAATAAACAAAGTCCCATGCATGATGGGGCAGTTATTATAGAAAATGAAAAAATACATGCAGCCAGAGTTGTTTTACCGGTTAATGATAATCCAAATTTACCTCCTGAATATGGATTGCGTCATCGTGCTGCAATAGCTATTACAGAGCTCACTGATGCATTTGTAATTGTGGTATCTGAAGAGACCGGAAATATTTCCATTGCTGAAAACGGAAAATTGATGCGTGTTGAATCTCAGAAAGTTATTATGAATCAACTGGAAAATGAATTTCGTTTTATATAATTTGCAAATTTTATTATATATTTTTAAACAGAGCTCTAACTTTAATTGTATCTATTATGACAGGTATTCTGTTGATTGCTATAGGCAGTATCGGCGCTGCCAGCTTTTATGTCCCTTTTAAAAAGGTAAAGGGTTGGGCATGGGAATCATACTGGATATTCCAGGGAATTGCTGCCTGGCTTATTTTGCCCTGGATATTTGCATATTTCACTGTTCCAAAAGGAACTCTTATGCATATCATTTCCTCATCTCCATCCTCTGCTAAATTGCTATCTGCATTTTATGGCGCTTTATGGGGTATTGGCGGATTAACATTTGGATTAAGCATAAGATATTTAGGCATAGCTCTTGGTCAAAGTATTGCTCTTGGATTTTGTGCAGCATTTGGTACATTAATCCCGCCTTTTATTACCGGAGATAATCTTTTTACTACAACAGCAGGAATTCTTACAATAATTGGTGTTTCGATCTGTGTTGCCGGAATTGCCGTGATTGGATATGCAGGTTCGCTAAAAAGTAAAGAAATGACAGAAGAAGCAAAAAAGAAGGCAATTAAAGAGTTTGCATTAAGGCGGGGAATAATAATAGCTGTTTTTGCCGGAATTATGAGTTCAAGTTTTAACTTTGGTTTTCAGGCAGCAAAACCTATTGAAGATATTGCCCTTTCCTTTGGCACTAATCCCTTATTCCTGAAGAATCCTTCTTTAATTTTTATTCTTTTTGGCGGATTTATCACCAACTTAATATATTGCGGATATCTTAATATTAAAAATAAAACTTATAAAGATTATTATACTGTTTCGGGCAATATAGTATTAAACAATATATTATTTACTTTTCTTGCCGGACTGTTGTGGTTTCTACAGTTCCATTTTTTTGGAATGGGATCAAGTAAACTACCTCCTGATATGGCTGTATTCGGATGGAGCATTTTAATGGCTTTAAATATATCCATTAGTAATATATGGGGTATTTTTCTTAAAGAATGGAAAGGGGCCGGCAGAAAAACTATTATAGTTCTCGTGTGTGGTATTATAATTCTTATTCTTTCGACTTTTATTGTTAATCTGGGCTGATGGTATTTTGGAAAGTTTTACAGCTATATCTCAGAGCTAAATAATGTTAACCCTGTTAACTTTAACTGATTATGTATTTAGTTTAAAAATCAGACAGATATAAAAAATATTAATTTTAAAAATAAATCTGACTATGAAAAAAGAAAATATTGAAAAGGCTTATGAAATAGCAAATGAAAGATATGCCGAGACCGGAGTAGATACAAATTTAGTATTAAAAAAGCTGGATGACACTGTTATTAGTATGCATTGCTGGCAGGCTGATGATGTTGGAGGTTTTGAAAACCCGGAAGGCATACTTTCCGGAGGAATACAGGCAACAGGTAATTATCCGGGCAAAGCAAGAACTATTGATCAGGCACGGCAGGACTACGAAAAGGCCATGTCATTGCTTCCCGGAAAACAAAATATATCCCTTCACGCGATTTATGGAGATTTCAGGTCAGACAAAGCCGATCGTAATGAAATAGAAGCCAAACATTTTGAAAGCTGGGTTGACTGGGCAAAAAGCGTTTCTATTGGAATTGACTTTAATTGTACATTATTTTCTCATCCAATGGCAGATTCAGGTTACACTCTTTCAGATAATAACCCGGCTGTCCGGAAATTCTGGATTGAACATGTAAAACGTTGCAGGAGTATTTCAGAATATATTGGAAAAGAACTTGGGAAAAGGTGCATCCATAATATTTGGGCGCCTGATGGTTCTAAAGATTTGACAGTCAATCGATATAAGCATCGCGCACTACTTAAGGATTCGCTAGATAAAATTATGACTGACAACTTAAACCCGACATTTATGGTTGATGCTGTTGAATCAAAACTTTTTGGTATTGGTCTTGAAGCATATACGGTTGGTTCACATGAATTTTATCTGTCATATGCAATTAGAAACAATATGATGCTTTGCCTTGATATCGGTCATTTCCATCCCACTGAACAGGTTTCAGATAAAATATCCGCAGTTTTACAGTTTATTCCTGAATTATTATTACATGTTACACGTCCAATTCGTTGGGATAGTGATCATGTCGTAACATTTTCGGATGAGGTAAAATCATTATTCGAAGAAATTATTTGGGCAGATAAACTTGAGAGTGTCAATATTGGATTAGATTTTTTTGATGCCAGTATTAACCGGATAGGCGCCTATGTAACAGGTGTCAGGGCAGCTCAAAAGGCGATTATGTCATCACTTCTAAGTCCAATATCAAAACTTAGGGAGTATGAAGAACAGGGGCAATATTTTGAAAGACTTGCTTTGATGGAAGAATCCAAAACAATGCCAATTGGGGCGGTATGGGACTATTATTGTTTGAGCAGAAATGTTCCGGTTGGTCAAGAGTATATTCCTGAAATTCAACAATATGAA
>CAZLXM010000087.1:0-2527 GCA_964563105.1 uncultured Bacteroidaceae bacterium | reverse complement strand
CAAAGAGGATGTAGGAAAATATTTGTAGGTTCCATCAGAACGACGTGAATAATGACAATGTAACTAAATTATTTTCTGATGAAAATAAATGCCATATTAATTTTTGATATTGGAAAAACCAACAAGAAAGCCATACTTTTTGACGAGAATTTATCAATTATTAAGGAAGAAACAGTGCAATTTGCTGAAATCCAAGATGATGATGGTTTCTTATGTGAAGATATTGTAAGTCTTGAACAATGGATTGATCAGGTTCTTTTAAATATTCTGAATCAGAATATTTATAATTTGTTTGGGGTTAACTTTTCAACTTATGGTGCAACACTGGTTTATCTTGACAGTAAAAACAGAAGGTCTGGCCCTCTATATAATTATCTGAAACCAATGCCGGAAAGTATAGCAGAACAAGTTTATAATAATTATGGAGGAATTTTGGAGTTCAGCAGAATTACTGCATCTCCTGCCCTGGGTATGTTAAATTCCGGATTACAGATATTTTGGTTAAAAAAAGTTAAACCGGAAATATTCAGCAAAGTAAAAAACATTGTACATTTTCCACAATATCTGTCTTTTCGTTATACAGGAAAAATTGTTTCAGAGTATACCTCTATTGGCTGTCATACATGTATGTGGGATTTTGATTTAATGCAATATCACAGGTGGTTAGGCGATGAGAATATAAAACTCCCCGACCCTGTTCAAAATTCACTGATATTAGAAGGAAAAATAAACGTAAGGAGTTTAAGAACAGGTGTTGGCATACATGACAGCTCTGCATCATTAGTCCCTTATTTAAAATCCTCATCGCATGAATTTATCCTACTTTCCACAGGGACCTGGTGCATTAATATGAATCCGTTTAATCATACACCATTGACAGCGGGGCAACTTGAGAATGATTGTCTATGTTATTTAAGTGTTAAACAAAAACCTGTTAAATCGTCGCGAATTTTTGCAGGGAATATTCATGACAAGAATGTTGAACGGTTTTCAAAGTTTTTTAATATTCCTTTTAATAATTATAAAACTATCAAACCTGATTATAAATTCCTGCAAAAAAAATACCTGAACATAGATATACAGGAGATATTATCCTCATCCGGAAGCAGTATGGACCTGAGTTTAGACCCTTCAAAATATGAGAATTTTGAAGAAGCATATCATGTCTTGATGGTGGAATTGACAAAAATGATAATCAGGTCTGTTTATTTAATACTCCCTGAAAATAACACTATCTCTTCAGTTTACGTTTCCGGCGGATTTGCAAAAAACGAATTATTTACCTGTTTACTGGCGACATATTTGAAAGATAAAAATATATTTATTACTGAAATTGATAATGCAACATCACTTGGTGCTGCAATTGTAATGATGGAAGGTTTGGGCTTGAAATCCCGGCCATTGAAGCCCCCGGAATTCAGAAAAGTTAAGCCCTTAAAGGCTATTGGCTAAACGGTATTATTTATTTGAAGTTATAATTGCTATTAATCGTGTTTTTTTCTAAAAAGAAAAGTAGCTTTATTTTCCTCTCCATTGATTAATTTCTTAATATTTTTTTTATGGGTAATAATAAGAAGGACAGCGGTTATAACTGAAAATATTTTAAGATATAAAAACGGGCTTGCATATACAAAGATGATCCAGATAGGGAAAGACAGTCCAGCCAACATTGAACTAACAGAAACATATTTTGTGACTATCAGGGAAAGAATAAAGATCCCGGCGGCAGATATTGTTGATAATGGATGAAGAGCCAGAAGGACTCCAAAAATGGTGGCAACTCCTTTTCCACCTCTAAAGCCTGCATAAACGGGATATATATGTCCTATAACAGCACAAATTCCTGAAATAATTCGCAAATTTATAAATGTTTCGCTATCATTTCCCAATGCGGGGAATAAGTAAATTAACTGTACAGCTGCCCAACCCTTAAATATATCAAACAATAAAACTGGTATTCCGGCTTTTAGACCAAGTACACGCATAACATTCGTTGCTCCGGCATTTCCTGATCCATGTTCACGGATATCAATCCCAAAGAAAATTTTTCCTGTCCAGATAGAAGTTGGGATTGCTCCAATCAAATATGAAAAGATAATTAAAACAGATATATTAAATATTTCAGGCATTATATTTATTCAAAAAGCACTGGCCCGGCTTCTAATGCCAGTTTAAGGGCAGCTTCAGAATCAGTATATTTTTTAAAATTATTTATAAATTTTTCCGCAAGTATAATTGCTGATTCTTTCCATGCATTTTTATCTTTCCATGAATTTTGCGGATTAAGAATGTAGTTATCTAAACCATTTGCAGTTTTTGGTATTCTGAGATTAAAAAACGGAAGTATATTATATTCCACGTTTTCCAATGATCCATCAAGAATTGCGTCAATTATTGCTCTGGTTACAGGGATGTCGATTCTTTTACCAATACCTACAGGGCCTCCTATCCATCCGGTGTTTACCAGCCAGGCGGAAGTTCCGTGTTCTTTAATTTTTTCCACCAAAAGTTCGGCATATACAACAGG
>CAZLXM010000086.1:6101-17118 GCA_964563105.1 uncultured Bacteroidaceae bacterium | reverse complement strand
CAAGTGCTGATTTTACGATTGATGCTGTTCCTGGTGCCCCGGATACACCTGAAGCAGATATTACACAGCCATCGTGTGCCGGGCCAACAGGGACTATAACTATAACTTCACCTTTAGGGGCCACACTTGAATACAGTCTTAATGGAACGGACTGGTTAAGTGCTCCGGTATTTAGTGGCCTTACTCCTGATGCCGTTTACACTGTTTATGTAAGGGATACTTCGGTTGACCCGACCTGTGTTTCAAGTGCTGATTTTACGATTGATGCTGTTCCTGGTGCCCCGGATACACCTGAAGCAGATATTACACAGCCATCGTGCGCCGGGCCAACAGGTACTATTACTATTACAACGCCTCTGGGAGCTTCACTTGAATACAGCCTTAATGGAACGGACTGGCTAAGTGCTCCGGTATTTAGTGGCCTTACTCCTGATGCCGTTTACACTGTTTATGTCAGGGATACTTCGGTTGACCCGACCTGTGTGTCAAGTGCTGACTTTACGGTTGATCCTGTACCCGGTGCCCCGGATACACCTGAAGCAGATATCACTCAGCCATCGTGTGCCGGGCCAACAGGTACTATTACTATTACAACGCCTTTAGGTGATGCAATTGAATACAGCCTTAATAGAATAGATTGGGTAAGTACTACTGTATTTAGTGATCTGACTGCTGATACAGTTTATATTATTTATGTGAGAGATACTTCAGTTGATACTACCTGCATGTCGAGTGCCAACTTCAATATTGGTCCTGCCCCTGAAATACCAGGAGAAATAAGTGGAGACAGCGTACTTTGTCAGGGTGAAAGCATAATCCTTTCGTGTGTCCCGACAGGCGGAATATGGAGCAGCGAAGATACTTCCATTGCCGTAATTGATGAAATTAGCGGTTTAGTTAGCGGTATATCAGAAGGAAATGTTGAAATTAAATATACTTTAAATTCAGGTTGTGCATCATTATTTAAAATTAATGTAAATCCATTGCCGGGCCCGGCAGGAATAATCAGTGGTCCGACAACATTTATCCCGGGAACAAGCGGAATAGAATATTCAATACCATTAATTCCCCATGCAGATAATTATGTTTGGTCATATTCCGGAACCGGGGTTGCAATTCATGGCACTGGAGCGTCAGTGACAATTGACTTTTTGGAAAGTGCTACAGAAGGCTTGCTTTCAGTTAAAGGACAAAATGAATGTGGATTTGGAGAAGAATCATTCATTGAATTATCTTTGCATACAAGAACACTTAATATTTCATCTCTTATGATAGAGGGATTATATGATGGCTCCGGAACAATGAGACAGGCATGGGGTGAGTTAGCCCCACAATGGCCCGAAGGAATTGCTGATATGATCACCATTGAACTTCACAGGGCTGATGACTACTCTATTATAGAATATTCAGCAGCAAATACCCCTCTTAGTGTTACAGGGGAAGCAAGCATTGTTATACCTGCCTCTTATAATGGTTCTTATTATATAACAATAAGACATCGTAATAGTCTTGAAACAACAAGTGCAGTACCGATTAGCTTTACAGGAAATATTATTAATAAATCTTTCGGTTCACCTTCCGGAGTATATGGAGCTAATCTGAATATTTCAGATGATGGCTGGTATATGATTTATGGTGGTGATGTAAATCAGGATGGAGTAATAGATACCAGAGATTTTATAGGCGTGGAAAATGATTCTTATAATTATGTGTCAGATTATATTGATACTGATGTAGATGGCAATGGAATTGTAGATACCAGGGATTTTATAATTATATATAATAATAATTATAATTATGTTGAAGTGTCTCTACCATTTTAGAATATTTTTATAGTATTATATTTTTCAGAATGACAAAAGAGCTTTAGCTCGTTTATATAATAATTATTAATGCAATTAAAGATGAAAATAAGTATAAAGCATTGGATAAAAACTTTAGTCTGTGCCTCTTTTATCTTGTCCAATACCTTATTATTTGCCCAGGTTGATAGTTTTATTATATCAGTTCAAAACCTGACTCAAACTGCCTCCAATAAGCTCGAATTTGATGTATATTTGTTAGATACAGATGCCAGTCAGCCCATGGAACTTGCTTTTTGTCAGCTTGGTTTCCTTTTTAATTCATCAATTTATTCAGGTGGAACAATTTCTGCAGAAATAGATAATACTAATTCAGGGCTTAAGCCAACTCAACAATTTTCTGTTAATCCGAATCTGCTTACTGGACTAAGTGGGTATCCTGGGATGACACGGTTAGCACTTGCAGGTCGGTGGAGCTCAGGAGGATCCGGAGATGGAACAATTATTTCTACAAGTGGAAACGGAACATTACTTACACATTTTATTCTTACGAGCTCAGTAAATTTCCCACCCAACTCCACTTTTGATCTTGTTTTTTCCTCATCTTCAGTTCCCAGACCATTATATGCAACTAGTATTTCAGTTTATAAAAATAATTTTGTTTCAGAGTTACCAGTTATTCCCGGAGTAAATGCATTTGTTAATGGTAATCCCCCTCTTAACCCTCCTCCTCCGATCCCTTCAGCATTTAATGTAACAGGTACAGGTTCTTATTGTGAAGGGGGGCCCGGATTGCAGATTGGCCTCGACAACTCCGAAATTAGTGTTACTTATACACTATATAAAAATGGCCTTGCACAAACACCTGTAGTTCAGGGAACCGGATCAGCTTTAAGTTTTGGAAATCAATTAGCCGGGACGTATACTATAACTGGTTCAAATTCCAGTGGCAGCACTGTCATGAATGGTAGTGCCGTTATTGTTGAAAACCCTGTTCCTTCAGCACCACTGATTGGAACTATAACCCAGCCTACATGTCACACTGCAACCGGAAGTGTGGACTTAAGCGATTTACCCGCCGGAGGCTGGACTTTAAGCAGTAATTTAGGTGGAATTATTTCTTCAGGTAACGGGACAAGTACAACAGTATCCGGACTTGAACCAGGTTCTTATACTTTTACTGTAACAAGTACGGCGGGATGTACATCAGTACCTTCCGGCGATGTGTTAATAAACGATCAGCCACCAACTCCAACTGCGCCGGTGGTGGGTACAATAACCCAGCCTACATGTAACGTATCCACCGGAAGTGTCGAACTTAGTGGTCTCCCGGACAGCGGAGACTGGATAATAACCCGAAACCCGGGGAATGTCACAACCACCGGAAACGGCTCAGGTACTACTATTTTGAATATTCCGGCCGGAACTTATACTTTTACAGTTAGCAATGAATATACCTGTGTTTCTCAAGCTTCAGAAAAAGTTGTGATAAACACTCAGCCTCCGACACCTTTAGCACCTTTAAAAGGGACTATTACTCCGCCTTCCTGTGAGGTGCCTGTCGGTAGTGTGATCTTAAACGGGTTGCCTTCAGGCACATGGAAATTAATGCGCTATCCGGGGCCTGTTATTACTGAAGGTACTGGCAGTAGTATCACCATATTCAATTTAAATCCCGGAACTTATAATTTCAGTGTTGAAAATGAATATAGTTGTACTTCAGGTATGTCAGAAAGTGTTGATATACCTCCACAACCTGTAACACCTACTCCTCCTGTTATTGGAACAGTTATACAGCCCTCATGTGATGTTTCAACCGGAAGCGTGCAGTTAACCGGATTACCGGCCGGAAAATGGACAATTGTTAGTACACCCGAAACATCAGAAATAGTTGGTGATGGATCAAGTACTCTTCTTACTGATATTCCTTCCGGAAGATATACATTTACAGTGATTAATGAAGATATGTGTAAATCTCTCCCGTCAGATGAAGTTGTTATACTTCCACAACCGCCAACTCCCTCAGCCCCCGTTGTTGGCCCTGTAAGTCAGCCAACATGCACTCTTCCAACCGGAAGTGTAAACCTTCGGGCATTACCGGCAACGGGTGAATGGATACTGACACGCAGTCCGGGAAATGTAACTTACAGAGGAAATGGGGCCTCAATGACAATATCCGACTTAAGGCCAGGATCCTATACCTTTACAGTAACAAATGATGCCAGCTGTACTTCTGATCCTTCAGATACGGTCTTAATTAATCAGCAGCCACCCTCACCTCCGGCTCCCGAACATGAAGTTGATTGCAGATTAGGTTTTGATCAGGCTATTATTACGGTAACAAGGCCTGTAGGACCTGATTACAGATATAGTCTTGATAATGGTTCATATCAGTCTAATAATGTTTTTACCGGTGTTTCTAACGGAAGCCATAGGATAACGGTTAGGAACAATCATGGATGCACCACCACAGGTGATGCCTTTGATGTGTCATGTGCCTGTGTGGACCCGCCTGTTCTTATATTAAGCCGTACGGAAGGAAGCACCTGCGGTATTGCTGCTGTTACTGTGGATGATAACAGATTTGGAGGAAGTGCTACAAGGGTGTCGATCACATCCAACGGAGCCGGAATTGTCAGCCCCTCATTTTCTGTTAACCCGCGCTTTTCATTCTCTTACACACCTTCTCCTTTTGATGTAGGCAGAACAGTTATTATTACTGTTACTACGGATAATCCTTTGGGCCTTCCATGCACACCCGCAATTGCTACTTATCGTCTTCGTGTTCATCCTATTCCTGCAGCCCCCGTGCCTGATGATATTAAACCGCCTACATGTGACGTTTCAACCGGAAGTGTTGTATTAACAGGCCTGCCTTCCCCGGGTCACTGGACGATCTTTTGGGGATCGGAAGGAGCTTCCAGGACAGGTTCAGGGACTACTACCACTATTTCAGACTTAGTTCCGGGCAGATATACATTTATTGTTAGAAGTGAAGAAGGTTGTAGCTCACGGCCTTCTGTAGAAGTTATAATACCGCTTCAGCCTCCTACACCTACTCCTCCAATTGTAGGAATAATTACACCTCCCTCATGTGCTGTTAATACGGGAAGTGTAACTTTAAACGGATTGCCTGAAGGCAGATGGATCCTGACAAGATATCCGGATTCATTTCCAATTGAGGGAAGGGGAGGAAGTGCAACTGTAAGTGGCTTAATTTCCGGAACTTATAACTTTTCAGTTACTAATAGCGATAGTTGTACTTCAGCTTTGTCAGCCGATGTTATCATTCCGGAAGCTCCGCCTGTACCTTCTCCTCCGGTTCCTGGCAGGATCACCCAGCCTACATGTGAAGTTTTCACCGGAAGTGTTGAACTTAGCGGATTGCCTGCAGGAAGTTGGAAACTTGCCATGCGGCCCGGAACTGATTCCATCATTGGAAATACTACGAGATATGTTGTTACAGGATTAGCACCGGAAAGTTATACTTTCACAGTCACAAATTCTTTTGGCTGTACTTCAGATACTTCTTCCGTTATTGTTATTACTCCGCCACCACCAAGACCGTCCCCACCGGTTGTTGGAACAATTACTCATCCAACATGCATATTAGCAACCGGAAGTGTGAATCTCAGGGATTTACCGGAAAATGGAGAATGGATTTTGACACGCAGCCCCGGAAATGTTGAAACCAGGGGAAGAGGCAGCTCAACAACTATCTCCGGCTTGAATCCGGGATATTATACTTTTACAGTGACAAATAGTTTCGGGTGCACATCTTTCCCTTCATCTCCCGTGGAAATAAAACCGCAACCTCCTTCACCCCAGGCACCTGTACATAATATTGATTGTTCACAAGGATTTGGAAATGCAGTTGTAACTGTAACAAGCCCGCTTGGTACAGGCCTGGAATACCGGCTTGATAGCGGCCCGTTCCAGTCATCACCAGTCTTCACAGGCGTAGCTAATGGTAATCACAGAATAACAGTCAGGAATGCATTTGACTGTCGAACTACCGGACCTGAATTTTCTGTAAACTGCGGTTGTGTTAATCCTCCAACTGTTCTATTAAGCAGCTATTCAGGAAGTACCTGCGGAACCAGGCCTGTAACCGTAAGTAACAATATATTTGGTGGAAGTGCCACGAGAGTTACTATTACAAGAACCGGAGGAACCGGAATTGTAAGTCCTTCATTTTCTGATTCGTCTAATTTTGAATTTACTTATATTCCTGCTTCATCAGATGCCGGAAGGACCATAGTTATTACCGTTACTACCAATAATCCCCTTGGTGCACCCTGTGCTGCTGCTTCGGCTATATATACACTTACAGTAAATGCTAATCCCGGTGCACCGGTAATTGGTCAAAGGACACATCCTACATGCACTGTAGCCACAGGAAGTGTTATATTAAGCGGATTACCCTCAACGGGAACCTGGACACTGATCAGAAACCCGGGAGCAATTGAAACACAGGGGACCGGGCCCGGTACAACAGTTTCTAACCTGTTGCCCGGAAGATATACATTTGCGATTAGAAATGCCGAAGGTTGCACTTCAGGTCCGTCTGCATATGTTGAAATTAATAATCAGCCCCCTATACCTGCTGCACCTGTATTAAGAGATATAATACAACCCGATTGTTTTACATCAACCGGTAGTGTGACTCTGACAGGGCTGCCAGCCTCAGGTGCATGGACTGTTATCCGTCACCCGGATTCGGTTCCAATAACAGGAATTGGCACATCATTTTTACTTCAGGGAATACCAACAGGTAATTTTACTTTTACTGTTCGAAATTCTTACGGATGTGAATCAGAGCGTTCTGAAGAACTGCGTATTGATCCCCAGCCAATTACGCCTCCGCCACCTTCTGTTGGAAGAATTACTGCCCCGACATGCACTGATCCTACAGGAAGCGTGACATTAATGGGCTTACCTTCATACGGAGATTGGATACTTATAAGATATCCCGGTTCGGATAGCATAAAGGGGACAGGCACAAGTTATACAGTTAGCTCCTTGCCATCAGGGACATATAATTTTGCAGTTCGAAATTCATTTGGCTGTGTTTCAATACCATCAGTAACTGTGCGTATACCGGAACAACCTCCCATACCTGCAGCTCCAATTATAGGGACAATTACACAACCAACGTATGATGTTCCGACAGGTAGTGTTGTATTAAGAGGCTTGCCTGCAGGTAACTGGGTATTAACCCGTTATCCCGGTAATATAACCAGAAATGGCAGTGGTTCAAGCGTTACAATTGACCACCTGCCTGCAGGGGTATTCACTTTTACGGTTACTAATTCTTTCGGATGTGTATCAGAACACTCCAATGAGGTGACAATTTCAACACCCGGAATTCCGGAGCTTATAATCACTGATCCTGACCCTGTATGTACACCTTCAACAGTGGATATAACAAGGCCTGAAGTTACTCATGGATCAACCGCCGGCCTTATATATACATACTGGCTTGATCCGGATGCTGAACGAATGTTTACTGAACCTCAAAATGCTACAGCAGGAATATATTATATTAAAGGGACTACTGTATCCGGATTCTTTGATATCAAACCAGTCAGAGTAAGGGTTTATGATCCGCCGGTTGTAGATCCGGGGCCGGATCAAATTTTGGATTTTACATTCAGCATAACTATGAATGCAACACTCTTAGAGTATGAAAGAGGTTTTTGGACAAGCCTGACAGGTAATCCGGTTATCGAGAATGAAGAAGACCCAAAAACTTTGGTAAGCCAGCTTTCCCAAGGTGACAATTTCTTTATGTGGACTGTTACTAATGATGCCTGTGAACCTGCTGATGCAATAGTGAAAATAGAGGTAGGTGATCTTATTCTTCCTACAATAATAACTCCAAATTATGACGGAAAGAATGATTATTTTGTATTGAAAGGATTGGAAATACTTGGAAAAACTGAACTTTTAATTTTTGATCGCAGAGGGTTACAGGTATATAAAAATTCTGATTATAATAATGATTGGGATGGTGTGGATCATAACAATCAGCCACTCCCCGAGGACACTTATTTTTATATTATAAAATCTGCTAATGGTAAAACAATGAGTGGATATGTAGTGATTAGAAGATAATATTGAGTTTAAAAATTTAATTTTTTAAAAATAATGAAGAAGGCTGTACTATTGCAATTGTGTATTCTGTTCCCTTTGTTTTTGAATGCACAGCTTAAACCACTTACGAGCCAGTATATACTGAATCCGGTTATTATCAATCCTTCTGCCGCGGGAAACAGTGGTGCATTGAATGTAGCTACATTTTACCGCCATCAGTGGACAGGTATTGACGGAGCGCCTAAAACGCTTTCTCTTGCTGTGGATGCCCCGTTGAGCAGCTCAAAAGTTGCGCTTGGTTTACTGCTTACAAATGACAGGATAGGGGTTACCAGGGAAACATCAATAAACACTAATTATGCTTTTAAGATTAAGATGAGAAACGGGGTACTGTCCTTCGGATTGGGAGCAGGATTGATTACAACAAATACAGCTTTTTCCGATTTGGTGGCAGTTGACCCCGGCGATGATATTTTTCTTGTTGATTCCAGAATATTCGTAGTACCTGATTTCAGCTATGGAATGTATTATTCCGGAAAGAGATTTTTTAGCGGATTTTCAATCCCCCGTCTGCTTGGATATGAATTTGATTTTAACAGAAATAAATATGGCTTGAAATCAGATCCTGGAAAATATGAATATATGCTTAATACCGGATATTCTTTTGATATAGGCCAAAGAGCCAGATTTCTCCCTTCAGTACTTGTAAGTTATACTCCAAATGATATATTTTTATATGACATAAATGGTCATTTTAGTTTTTTTGACAAATTTTGGATTGGTGCATCCTACAGGAATAATCGCTCTCTTACCGGTTTATTTCAGTTTAATATAAATAACCAGTTTAAATTAGCATATTCCTATGATTTTGATATCGGCAGCCTTAGCAGATATAGCAATGGAACGCATGAGATCATGCTGAGATATTTGTTCAGGTACAGGGTGGATGCTATTAATCCTTTGATTTTTTAAAATTTTGAATGAATGAAGTTTCATAATTGTTTATATTGTTTATTATTTTTATTCCAGTCATTGTCATTATTTTCCCAGGAAAACTATACTATCTCACGTGCCCCTTTCAGCGTGAGAAAATATTCCGAGTTCTCTCCTTCATTTTATATGGATAAAATTGTGTTCAGTGCGAATCGCAAAAAGAATCTGACAGGTTATGCAAATTTAAGTGATGAAGGTTTTTTTAATATTTATTATGCTGATACAACCGATAAAAAGAAGGCAAAGGTGAAATTGTTCTCTAAAGATCTGAAAACAAGGCTCAATGATGGCCCTGTTACTTTTAGTTCCGGAGGTGATACTGTCTATTTTTCCCGTAATCTTATTGTAAAAGGGTCTTTGAATGAACTTTCCAGTAACAGGAATAAGCTTGGTATTTTTATGGCTGTAAAAGAGAATGGTCAATGGGTTAAAATACGGGAATTCAGACATAATAATGAATGGTATAATGTTACTACCCCATTTTTAACCCATGACGGGAAAAGGCTGTACTTTGCATCAGATAAATCGGGTGGTTACGGAGGATCAGATCTGTATTACTGCGAATGGAAAGACGGATTCTGGGACGATCCGGTAAATCTTGGCGAAACTATAAACACATCGGGAAATGAAGCCTATCCTTTTGTTAATTCATCGGGGGAACTTTTCTTTTCCTCCGACGGACATCCGGGAATGGGCGGACGGGATATTTTTGTAAGCAAACAGTTTGGTAATACCTGGCTTAAGCCGGTAGCCCTCGGTCCTCCCATAAATTCAGAGTTTGATGATTTTGGGATTATAACCGATACACTCGTTAATGAAGGCTATTTTTCTTCAAACAGAGAAGGAAGTATTAGTATTTATCATTTTGCTGCTAACTTCCCGCAAATATTTTATAGCGATTTTCAAAAAGAAAATCAACATTGTTTCTTATTTCAGGATAGCGGCCTGATCAAGGCGGATACAAGTTTCCTGCAATTTAGATGGGATCTTGGGGACGGGACTTTTATTAATGGAGATGAGGTTCGGCATTGTTATTCAGCTCCCGGAAATTATAAAGTAAAACTGGATATTCTTGACAGGGAAACTGAAAGAATATTTTTCTCAAAACTTGATTATGACCTTGAGCTTAAAGATTATGAACAGGCATATATTTATTCGCCCGATTTTGCTTCAAAAGGAAGTGAGATAGAATTTAATGCCATGAAATCAAATCTCCCGGGAACTGTTATTTTGGGTTTTGCATGGGATTTTGGTGACGGTAACAGGGCATCAGGTGAGCCTGTAGTAAAACATAGTTATAATAAATCAGGTAAATATAATGTTAATCTCATATTAACCTTCAGATCGGGAATTTCAGGAACATTGAAAAGAACAATTGTCAGCAAGCAAGTTGCGATATTAAATGACCAGTCTGAAACTGAAGCTTATGCCGCTGAAAAAAATGCTGTTGATAATGACGTGCCCGATATCATGAATTATAATAATGCCTCCGTTAATATAAACTATTCAGCAGAAAAGCATTTTCAGAAAGATGCCGTTTTTGTACTTGAATTATTGACTTCTAAGGAGAAAATTGGGCTAAATGATGAAAAGTTCAGTAAAGTGCCTTCAAAATACACTATTAAAGAAAGATTTGATGCTGATGACAGCATGTATCATTATTTTACAGATCAGCAATTAGAAATGATGTTCACTTATCCTGCATTTAATGAAATTATTAATTCAGGATATAACGAGGTTCAGGTAAAAATGTATATTTTAAAAGATCCGGCAGAACGTGAACTTTATAGTTTAAAGAGAAATTATGGCACAATGGCTGACACTTACTTTGATACATACGGGAGACTCACTTCTACTGCATATCTATTCCTGGACCAGGTGGTTATTTTAATGAACCGGTATCAGGATATTAGAATGGAAGCAGGGGTTCATACAGATAATCTGGGAACAGCTGCAAATAATCTTAAACTTTCACAAACCCGTGCGCAGACAATGGTGAATTATTTGATAAACAGGGGTATTAATGCTCAGAGGTTGACTGCTAAAGGATATGGCGGTGCATATCCGGTTGCATCAAATGTCTATGAGGCTGACAGGCGTTTTAACCGCCGGCTTGATTTCAGGAT
>CAZLXM010000086.1:0-6091 GCA_964563105.1 uncultured Bacteroidaceae bacterium | reverse complement strand
AATACACTAGAATTAAGCCTGAGATTTTTATTGACAGCAATCACTTTTTTATTACTATTTTTAGTTATATTTAAATAACGAATAATTTTTTTACATTTGTTATATATAACTAAACTATTTTTAAATGTCATTAACAGCTAAAGCTTTTAAATTAATTTTCTTTTCGGCTTTGCTACTCCTTCATGTTTCATGTTCCAAAGAAAACGATACTGATGAGTGCCTTAAAACCAAATGGCAGCAAACGAAAACCTATGAAATTAAACTTGCTGTAAAAGTTAGAAATGATAATTCTGAGTTGCCAGGCGGATCTTCCGGGTCAAAAACACCTGAAGATTTTAAAAAGATGACTGTCGGCGCTACCGTAGAAATGGTTTATTGCGACGGTACATCTGAAGGAGAGCTAAACATTGGTAACTCATACATTGTAAAAGGCCAGACTGAACCAGCCGATATTTATACTTCTGATGCATGGTGGATAGGGCATGTCGTTTATGTTTTTGAGTTTGGAAATGATCAGGACCATCTGGATATAAAACTGAATGTTAAAATAACAATGGCCAACGGACTTTCATATGTATGTACAGTATTCCAACGTATATTCCCCGATCAGATAGAAAAAATGGCAGGAGATATGTTTCATTTCATACTACTGGATATTTATTCTAATAACTGGATTAAAGTTTAAAAGAATGAGGAATTTATTTTTTATCGCTTTACTTTTTTATTTTACCGGAATTTTCGGGCAGGCCCCGGAAGGCTTTAAATATCAGGCAGTAGTACGTGATTTGAGCGGACAGCCTGTTATTTCTCAAAATGTTTCTTTCCGCTTCGGCATTTTAGCCGGAAGTCCCTATGGCATTTTGGTCTATCAGGAAAAACATAATGTCTTAACCGATCAGCTTGGAATGGTTTCTCTTATAATTGGTAACGGTTTTGATATTAATGGGAGTTTTAAAGATATTGACTGGGGGGCTAACAGTCATTTCCTTAAAATGGAACTGGATATAAGTGGCGGCAGTTCTTATGTTGATATGGGCACAAATCAGTTATTAAGTGTCCCTTACGCTTTGTATGCAAAAACTGCAGCTAATGGTTTTAGCGGAAATTATGATGACCTTGAGAATAAGCCTGTTACTGATGGATCTGAAACTAAGATAATTCCCGGATATAATATGGAAATTAATGGTATAGGAACAATTGAAGATCCTTATACAATCACCGGTAAATTTTCCGGAGACTATAATGATCTGTTAAACAAACCAATAACTGATGGCTCTGCTACTAAGATCATGGCTGGCGATAATCTGACCATGGAAGGCAATGGTACAGAATCCGAGCCTTATATTGTTAATACCAAAAAACGCTATATAGGTGAATATTATGGGGGCGGAATAGTATTTTATGTTTATGATAACGGTATGCACGGGCTTATTGCCGCTTCAAACGATCAAAATCCCGAGATTGAATGGTATAACGGCACAACAAGATATACCAATACAACCGGTGATGGAATAAAGGCAGGGGAGATGAATACTATATTGATAATTGCCCAGCAAACCAGTGATAATCCGGTAGGAAATTTTGCCGCAAAAGTATGTTCTGATTATTCCGTTACTACGGGCGGGGTAAAATATGGCGATTGGTATCTGCCTTCAAAACATGAGCTGGACTTAATGTTTCAAAAAAAGGAAATAATAGGGGGATTTGAAAATAAATATTACTGGAGTTCAACAGAGTTCAGCAGTATAAGTGCCTGGTGCCAGCACTTTTCTACCGGGCTCAAGTATAATCTCAATAAAAGCCTTCCTTACGCGGTTAGGGCTATACGCTCCTTTTAGCTTATAGTATTATTTATAGTGCCATTTGCTTACAACAAGCTTTTCAACATACAGGATCAGGTTCTTTGACATTAACTGTACAAGATACATCCCCGATCTTGTATGATCCGGAAGCTGAATGGTGTTTATACCGGGAGTCATTATATCTTCATAAACAAGCCTGCCACTCATATCCAGGATCAGAACCCTGTCCGGCTCAAAACTGGGCTCTTCTATAGAAATATTGAAGTGACCGGGTGAAGGATTTGGATAGATCATGATGTTAATTTCTAGATTTGGATTTAAACTTAATTTTTCCGGATAAGTACCAAACACCTTAATTTCTGAAATATTATTCCATTCATTTCTTTCATTTCCTTTTCCGTTAATTTTTATATACGAATAATCTGTCAAAGAGTTTGTTGCAGGGAAAGGAAAAATCTGTCTTTCTCCGGAAAAATCGCAGGAACTATGGTCAATAAACACAGGTTCCCATAAAAGATTGTCTTTTGATACATAAATATCGAAATATGAAGCATAATCCTGATCAGGTAAAAATGCTATTTCAATATGACTTATAGTAAACGGGCTGCCGGTTTTAAACTGGACCCACTGATTTGCCCCATATGCTGACCATTTTGTATTTACATCGCCATCGGAAATATTGTTCGGATAATCAGGTTCACTAAATATACTTGCCTGGAAATTTGTTAACCTTGCAACAGGCGTATTGGGTTTATACGCTGAGACTTTAATTGTAACTTCTTTTTTAATTGTTACTTCTCCGTCACTAACTCTTAGCTGAAACTTATAATTTTCAGGTGATTTAACCATAGGGGCCAGGAAACGCAGTTCGGGCATGCTGGTTGAAGATACAGGCAAACCTTCGGGAACTGTCCATTCAAAGCTAAGAGAATCATTATCCGGATCATAGCTTTCTGAAGCATCTATTTTATATTCAAATCCTGAAAATGCTTCAGCCTCATAATTTATTTCAATAATCGGCGGGCTATTGCTAAGACTTAATTTTGGAGATTCCGCACAATTATTGATAACAAGCATATCTGTAAATGATTCTGCCCTTACCCCCTCGTTTGATTGTAACGGGTTATTTTCAGGTTTGCTATAGCTTAATGTAATTTCATCATTATGAATTACCCTGCCTGAAAGTGATAAAACAATCTTTTTGTCTAAAAGGACCAGGGAAGAAATACTCCTTTCTTCTTTATTTACTTTAACCTGAAATGCTGAAACAGGCGGAGCATTACCTGCAAGCATAATATTATAATTTATTTCCAGTAAAGTCGGTGTTGCATTTTCAATAACAGCAAATTCAACCTGAGGCAGGACAGGTGCCACATTATTTTTTACCGGCCTAAGGTTTAGTGTATCTGCCTGCCCGCCGGCACTAGTCATTAGATGATCTTTTTCCGGTTTATTGTATGATAAAGTAATAATATCATTATATACAACCGGACTTTCCAGGCTAAGCATTACTATATTCCCTGAAATCTTAACAGAATCTACTTTGCGACTAACTGTGTTTACAAAAACACTGAATGCCGAAGCAGGAGTTGCATTATCCAGCAGTTCAATGTCATAGTTCATAACAAGAAGGGAAGGACTTGCATTTTCAATTGAAGCACCCAGATACAGGGGATCCGGCGGACTTACATTATTAATTACACTTCTGGCATTGATTGTGGTGGCTTCAGCACCATGTATAGTTTGCAGAGGATTATTTGCAGGTTTATTATAGGCAACTGTTACAATATCACCAAATTTTACCGGCACGGCAAGATTTAGCATTACTATATTGTTCGATATGACTACAGAATTTACAGCTACAGGGGCTGAATTTATCATTACCGTAAATGCAGCAGGAGAGGGGATAATATTGGCAAGGGCCTGACTGTAAGTTATTTCCAATATTGCAGGATCCTTACTTTCCACAACAGAACTCTGATATACCGGAAGCTGAGGATCAAGCATATTGGTGACAGCATGAGCATCAAGGCTTTCTGCTTCTTTTCCTTCAGTTGTCTGCAAAGGGTTCGAAACAGGTTTTTTATATGAAAGTGTAACTGCATCACTATACTCAACAGGAAGGGCCAGGGCCAGTCTTACTTTATTATCTGTTATTTTTACGGATGTAATAATTCTTTCTTCTGAATTTACCTTTACCACAAAAGAGTTAACTGAAGGTGAAATATCATCAAGAGGCAGATCATAAGACATTTCAATAACTGCAGGAGAAGACTTGTCAATATGAGAACCCAGATATACCGGAACCCGTGGTTCTACATTATTTATTACAGCCTGATCATTTAAATCCAAAGCAAGTCCTCCGTCAGCTGTTCTCAACGGATCTTGTGATGGTTTACTGTAGCTTAGGGTAACTTTATCCCCGAATGATATTGCATCTGTCAGTGTTAACCTCACCTTATTGCCCGAAATTGTTACAGAGCTTATTGCCCTTGAAATATTATTTACTTTTACAGAGAATACCGTGACCGAAGGAGCTGGTGTGATAAGTGGAAGGTCATAATTCATTTCCACCACTGCAGGATTTGCATCTTCTACCGTAGCATTTATGAATACCGGATTTGGAGGCAGAATTTTATTTTCTACAAGCTTATCAGCAAAAGACTCTGCTTTTTCTTCGTCTGTTGATTGTATTGGGTTTACTGTTGGCTGTGTATAGCTTAAAGTGATACTATCACCAAATTTAACAGAGCCTGCAAGTGTGAGAATGACTTTTGAACCTTCAATATTAATACTTACAGGTGCAACAGCAATGGAATTTACTTTAACAATAAAAGATGAGATTGCAGGTAATTGCTTTTCCAGTTCAAGATTATATAATATCTCTATTTGTGCAGGATTTGAGTTTTCCACAACTGAGTTGACATAAATCAGTTCGGGAGGATATACATTGTTCTTCACAGTTTGTTCACTGAATGAACCTGCGATACCCCCGTCGGCTGTTTGCAGCGGCTGTGAGGCCGGTTTGTTGTATGATATACTGATTACATCTCCGTATTTTGCAGGACTGTTTAATCTGAGGGTGACAAGCTTCCCTGAAATATTTATACC
This sequence comes from uncultured Bacteroidaceae bacterium, assembly GCA_964563105.1. Lineage (GTDB taxonomy): Bacteria > Bacteroidota > Bacteroidia > Bacteroidales > CAYVTV01. Next base: position 1,178 of record CAZLXM010000086.1, on the reverse strand, counting down.
CTGAACTGCAACTGCTGTTGAATTTACTTTTACACTGAATGCAGATACATACGGAATTATATTAGTCAGTGCAATATCATAGTTTAATCTAATAATATCGGGTTCTGCATTTTCAACCGAAGCATTGACAAATACCGGTACCACCGGGAGTACATTATTTGTAACCGTCTGGTTGTTTATTGCATCAGCCTGTCCTCCCTGAGATGTTTGCAGGGGGTTTGTTGCCGGTTTTGTGTAGGATATCCTTACATTATCCCCATATACTACCGGTGCAGACAGATTGAGCAATACTTTCGGCCCTGATATTGTTACTGAGCTTACTGCCCTTGGCAGTGAATTGACCATTACTGTAAATGCATTTGCAGCAGGCCTGATATTTGCCAGTGCTAAATCATAGTTCAATTCCAGTATGTTTGCTGTATTATTTTCAATAACAGCACCGATATTAACAGGTTTTACCGGATCAATCTGGTTATTGACAGGTTTTACCCCCGAACTTTCTGCCTGTCCTCCGTCAGATGTTTGTAATGGATTTGTTGCCGGTTTAATATATTCAACTGTAACAATATCGCCAAAGGCAACCGGATCGTTTAGAGTAAGAATTACCTTGTTATCATTTATACTTATTGAGTTAACTATTCTTTCTATTGAATTTACCCTTACAACAAAAGCACTTTTATCGGGTATTATGTTTGCAAGCGGCAAGTCATAAGTTATTTGAAGCAGCTCGGGGCTTTGCCCTTCTATTATGGAGCCGGAATATTTTGGTAGGGGGGCTTTTATATTATTTTCAACATTCTTATTGGTGATCGTAGCGGCCTGCCCTCCGTCGGCTGTTCCCAGCGGATTTTGTGAAGGTTTAGTATAACTTACCGTTATATTGTTACCGAATGATATTGCATTTGTCAGTGTTAATCTGACCTTAGTACCTGAAATTGTTACGGAGCTTATTGCCCTTGAAATATTATTTACTCTTACAGAGAATGCCGTGACTAAAGGAGCTGGTGTGATAAGAGGAAGATCATAATTCATTTCCACTACTGCAGGATTTGCATCTTCCACCGAAGCGTTTATAAATTCAGGATTTGGAGGGAGGATCTTGTTTTCTGCAGTTTGTTCACTGAATGAACCTGCGATACCCCCGTCGGCTGTTTGCAGCGGCTGTGAGGCCGGTTTGT
>CAZLXM010000085.1:0-17432 GCA_964563105.1 uncultured Bacteroidaceae bacterium | reverse complement strand
GAAATCAATTTTTCCATCCGGACGATTACGATCCAGGATTTTTCCAGCCCTGCGGAAAGTGTAACGATCAAGGGCACAATCATCAACGTAAATTCCGTCAACCCCAATATTCCGTGTCATCCAGTCAAGTCCTGCCACATAAAAATTATTAAGCCGGCTGTCAGGTGTTGTTATTACAGCAAGATCTGTCATCCCTTGAAATTTACCAATTCTAAGAGTGGTTGCCCATGCCGGAATATAATCCTCCCGAAGATTTCTTTCCAGCCAGTCATCCTTAAGATTTGATTGATATACTCTTTCTTTTTTGCTTCCCGGACCAGGGAAAATCAATTCTCCCTGTAAACTATGGAACGCCCATATCTCCGGTATTTTCCTGTATAACATCAACCCCTCCTTTACCTTCATTTCCCCATGACGGGGGAAGATTTAAATTGCTGTAATTATAATAAGCATTAACCAGGGGCCTGACATAATTTTCAGCTATCCATTTTATTTGCAGGCCACCGTTTACCGCACCAATCCATAATTTATCCTGATTCCTGATTGTTACATCCCATTTCCATTTCCAATCAGGAAAACGATAACCCCCTTCATGGTTAAGGCCCATCATATATTCAGCTTTGTCTTTGTTAACGGGTACCTCAAGCCGTATATCATTTATCTGTATCGGAGCCTTAGCAGTTAATTTCAATTTATATCCTACAAAACCATCAAATTCCATCTGTCCTGTACATTCAAGATCAAATTCATTCGAAGTATTAAGAACTCTCCAAATAATCTTTGAAGGTGTCTGTTCCAGGAATTCCAGTTTCCCTGGTTGCAATTTAACAATCTTACCATCTCCTTTTTCAATGATAAAGCGAAAAGGATTATCTACAATAAAATGGCCCTGATCAACCAGAGACTGGTTAGAAGGACTGAAATAACTGACAATCGAAGCGGGAAGACCATTTTCTGCTATATTCAGTTTGCGCCCAAGAATGTCAATCCCTTTACCTGCAACCTTCACCGGAAGATACCCTTTGGCAGTCTCCTCGTCAATGCCGACAGTTGAATTGAGCCAGTTAAGCCGCGATAAATGTTTAGCATCATTATAACCATGATCAGGAACTGCCTCACCGGATACTACCAGCCGTAGTGGAATGGATTGCTTTCTCCCTCCGGCTATCACAGATACTGAACCGTTATAAATGCCCACTTTTACATCATTTAGATCTATTCCCATCCATAAGGCCTGGATACGTCCGGCATGAACGCTTACTTTTTTTGTAAATGATTCCCCTCTGAAATTAATCCCGCCTTTATTAAAACAAGTCATCTTCCCTGACCTTACTATCTTACCGTCCTTAGTCTTAAGATCAGAAAATTCCACGTCAATATCACTAATGTCAGATTTTAAAGCCCAAAATCCAATCTGGTAAACATAGTATTCATACGGACGGGCAGTTAAAGTAAATAGCTTCGGACTAAAGCTGTCTTTCAGCTTGTTTTCTGGAATTGAATCAAACCACTTTATAGGATCCTCACGTAATTCAGGAAAGATGAGAAATGCCTGATTTTTCAGGCGGCTGTTATATTTCTCAAGTGCCACACTGGTTGAAAGATAATCACCGGATCCTTTTTCAAAGCTTATTAACAAAAAAGTCAAAAACAGAAATAATATATTCTTTAAATAATTCATAAAATTTTATTTTTAGTTTAAATTTCCAGTAGGATATGAAATAAAATAAATCTTAAAAAAGGAAAAGTGATGTATTTTATTTATATTTAAGGCTTTAAATCATCTTAATACAAGAAAAAACATCATTTCCCAAATGAAAAATACAAAGAAAAAATTAAACAACCAGTCAAAAATAATGAAAGCCGTATTTACAGACAGTAAAATTTATAAATTATTAAGCTTTACCAGAATAGCATTTATGCTAAAAGGATACTAATGGATACAAAGTATTTGAACTCACAAAGAGATGAAATCAAAATTTAATTATTAAAAACTGAATAAAATTTAAATAAATAAAAATAAACAAAATGAAAAATTTACAATTTACTAAATCAATAATTCGCCTCAATTTATTGATTGTTTTCCTAAGTTTTTCTTTAAACAATTTATTTACACATGCCCAAGCTTTTAAATTATTTGGAGTCAGTGATCTTGTCAGAGTATTTGAAGACGGATACAATCTCCCTCCCGTTAATGATGCTTTAAATCTTTTTGGAATTAGGAATGAGATCATTTCAGGCCAGTTTATTGTACATTCTTCTTCTAAGCTAACAAACGTAACTATTGAAATAAATCCTTTAAAGCACCAGGGATCCGGAGATTTACTACCTTCAAATTCAATCGAATGGAACTTTACCGGAAGTATACCAATTCAGATAAATGCTGTCAATCAGTCACCTTCAGTAATAACCAGAGAGGCCCCGGCAAAATTTCCTGATTATCTTATGCAGGAAAGAAAGTTGGATATAAATAAAGGAGTATATCAGTCTGTATGGTTAACCATTACTATTCCAAAAAATGCAAAAGAAGGAATATATGAAGGAAAAATATCTGTAAAAACCGGACAGGGCGAGAAATTTCTGCCATTATATCTTACTGTATACCCTCTTACATTACCCACAGAAAGAAATTTAAAAATTACTGAATGGTACAGTACACACCATTTCAAAAAATTTCATGGAATAACTGAACAATATTCTCCTGAATGGTTTGCAATGCTCCAAAAATATGCGGAAAATATGGCTCAGCACAGACAAAATGTTTTTCAGGTACCAATGAATGCAATTCAAATAAAAAAAACCAAAAATGGATCTCTTGAATTTGACTTCAGCCACTTTGATCAGATAGCACAAACATTCTGGAATACCGGAAAAATGGATTATATGGAAACAGGAGAACTGGCAAGGTTTAAAGAAAACTGGTTCAGTACCGAAATTGTATTAAAGGACTTTTCTGTTACAGATACTGATTCCCGCGAAATAATAACTCTTCCGGGGCAAGAGGTAATGCCATATTTAATGCCGGCTTTTGAGGCCCATCTGCGTGAAAAAGGATGGCTTAATAAAACTTTTTTTCATATAAAAGATGAACCAATCCTGCATAACGCTGCCTCATGGCTTGACATGTCAAGATATGTCCATAAATATGCTCCTGACCTTATTCGTATTGATGCCATGAATAATCCAATTATCATGAATGAGCTGGAAATTGGAGTTGCCATGGTAGATAATATGGATATCCAGTATGACCGGTTCAGGGAAAAACAAAAAGAAGGTAAAGAATTATGGATTTATACCACCGGATTATTTCAGGCTACATCCTATCCCAATAAAACCCTGGATGTCCCTCTTATTGGTTCACGGGTTTTACACTGGATAAATTACAAATATGATTTAAGCGGATACCTTCACTGGGGCTGGAATCAATGGACAAATGATCCATATACAAATGTGGGCGAACATCTTGGAGATGGATGGCATGTTTACCCTGTCAAAGACGGAGTGCTGAATTCGTTAAGATGGGAACAAATGCGTAATGGCATACAGGATTATGAGTATTTTATTTTATTGGAAAACAGGATCAGTAATCTCAAAGATTCTTTAGGAAAAAGATTCGACTGGATAGAGCCTTCTTACAGAAGTAAAGAAATAGCAGCTGAAGTGATATCCAGTTTCTCCGAATATGCAAAAGATCCTGAAATTCTTTACAAAGCAAAAGAAAAAGTAGTCAAAGAGATACTCAATTTCGATTTGTCCCCGAAAGTTTATGTTCAGGTCCATCCATCTGAAAACTCTGTACTGAAAAACAGATCTGGTATTGAAGTATATGGTTGGGCTGAACCCGGTACAAAAATAACTATTAATAAAGAAAGAATTCCGGTAACTAACGAAGGCCTGTTTATGAAATGGCTTACCCTGACTGTCCATAATAACAAAATAATTGTAAAAGCAACAAGTGATAAAGGTAGTAAAGAAATAATCAGACCCTATAATATAGTAATTCCATAAATATATTGACAAATTGCTTAACTTTGATTCTAATTAAATATTAAAATTAATGCAGGCAGTTTCTCTGTCTTTCTGACTGAATAGTATTAACTTCAAATAAATACAACATAGTAGTTTTCTAAACGAAAGATTAGTGGTACAAAATGAAATATTATAGAAAAAGAATAATTGCATTTAATAATTAATTAAAGCTATGAAACGATGGAAGAAATAAAAAAAATAACCTCAGGATTGTTTCTTTTGTTTTTATTATTTACATGGTGTAAAGCACAAGACAAAGTAAATGAGAAACCAACAGTTATTTCAGTGGAGCAGAGTCTAAAAAAAGTGGCCGGCCATATTATGGATAATACCAGTTTTAATTTAGTGAATATAAAGACAAATGAAACCTATACTTCTTCTGTTAAATTGCCACTTACAGGTGATATCCGGATTCAAAGCCCGTACAATGAATGGAGATATTGGAACGGAGTTATGAATATCGGATTTATTGCACTTGCTGAAATATTAAAAAACAATGACTATCTTAATTATGCGAAAAGGAATGTAAGTTTTGTTTTCGATCATTCTGATTATTTTAAAAAACAATATGATGCAAAAATCAATAACGGCCTGAGTCAAAAATTCAGGTTGTCATTACTCGATGATTGTGGAGCTATGTCGGCAGGTATCCTGGCTGTTTATCATTATGATAAACAGGCAAGATATCTTGAATATCTGAATACTGCTTTGGATTATGTTATGAATAAAGAATTACGTTTAACAGACGGAACATTTTGCAGGAAAACCCCTTTTGAAATGTCTGTATGGGGTGATGACCTGTATATGAGTGTGCCATTTCTGGCAAGAATGGGAGAATTAACAGGTGATCGCAGATATTTTGATGAAGCTGCAATGCAGGTAATCAATTTTACAAAAATATTATGGAATCCTGTAACGAATTTGTATCATCACGGGTATTTTGATGACATAAAAGAAAAAAGTATTGCTTCATGGGGCCGTGCTAATGGATGGATGATTGTTGCACAAATTGAACTTTTGGAAAGACTTCCTCTAAATCATCCAAAAAGAATTGAATTATTGGAAATTTTCAAACAGCAGGTCCAGGGCTTAGCCCGCTATCAGGATGCCTCCGGTTTATGGCATCAGATATTGGATCAAAACAACACCTATCTGGAAACATCATGTACTGCAATGTTCACTTATGCTATTGCTAAAGCAGTAAATAAAGGCTGGCTGGCACACAGATATGCTTATATAGCTGAAAGAGGATGGGAAGGAATTACAACCAGAATTTTGCCGGACGGCCAGGTTGAAGGTATATGCATGGGGACGGGTATTGGCATGAATAATCATTATTATGCAATCAGGCCAACACCTTTAAATGATATTCATGGATTGGGGGCAGTTCTGCTTGCCGGAACTGAAATAATTAAATTAATAGAAAAAGGTATTAAACCCCTTTGGTAGGCTTTTTTATAAGAACAACCTTAATTTTTATTTTTCAATAATTTCGATATCTCCAGGATATAAGTACCACTTGCATTTTTCATAAAGCTCTGTTGTCAATACACTATTCTCTGTTAATTCTTCCAATCGCCTGATTTGACCGTTAACTTTACGATAATATATAAGCGATTTTGCATAATATGATTTGATATATGGATGAATTTTTAATGTAGTTTCTTTAACTGTATTGATATTTATTTTTTTTATCAATAGCGTATCAATAAATGTATGTTTAAGAAGAGACCTGAATTTAACAGAATCCATTCCAATCACTTCATTTAATTGATCATGGGAATAAAATCCACCAAGCAGCTCACGATACTTAATTATTCTTGAAGCAAACACCGGCCCGATATTTTTTAATCGTTTAAGATCCGAGCTGTCTGCTAAGTTCAGGTTCAATAAAATATCATGATCTGAATTATTTAATTTTTGTTTTTCTATTCGGGGAAAACTAAAACTTTCAATAGTTGTATCATTAATTACAATATAGTCTTTAATAATATTATAAACAGAATCATCCATTCCATAGATTTTTTTTATATCCTCTTGTTTTCTAAATCTGCCACCTGCTTTCCGGTATTTAATAATATTTAGCGCAATTTCCTGCCTGAGCCCGATAGAAATAAGCTCATCTGCCCCGGCAATATTGGGGTCAAAATGTTTTAAAAGGAATTTATCTGCTTTGGCTGAATTATTATTTTTAATAACTTGAGATGAAATTTCCCGGGAGTACGATTTAGCAGCTATTCCGGAAAATTCTTCTTTCTCAAGGGTTTTAACTAAATCAATTATCTCCTGTAATAACACAGGATCAGGATGATGAACAGGATATGGCCAATTCTTTACTATTATCCGAAAAAAGAAGGAAATTAATAAAACAATACTCCGTGTTTCAGATTTTGAAAAAGAAAAATAAGCCCTTAGAAATCCTTTCATATAATTTCATGAAAGGAATAACGAAAAAACAGCGTATTAAATGAAATTATTTTTAAATCTTAATGATCCCGAGACTATAAAGGAAAACAAAAGCAATCGCAACAGGAGCAATAAAACGTATAAGGAACATATACAGTGGAATGAATTTCATCTTTAATTCGCCATTATTTGTTAACTCCACAGCGGTTCTTTCCTTGCCATAATACCACCCAATGAAAAGAACAATGAAGAACCCTCCAATAGGCAACATCATATTCAAAGTAATGAATTCCAGCAGACCAAAAATATTTTTTCCGAAAATTTTTAAATTGCCTAAATCTCCCAGAGATAGAACCGTTATAAAACCCAATACTGAAACAGTCATAGTTCCGGCAAGTGTTGCTTTTCTTCTGCTCATTCCAAATTCTTCAACCATATTGGCAACAATGACTTCAAGTAATGAAATTGTAGAAGTAAGTGCAGCTATTGCGAGAAGAACAAAGAAAATAAGGGCGAATATATTTCCAAGAGGTATCTTTTGGAATATTCCCGGTAAAACAATAAAAACCAATCCGCTTCCTGATGCAGGAGAACCACCTAAAGCAAAAACAGCCGGGAAAATAGCAATTCCTGCTATTATTGCCACTAAGGTATCAAGAATTCCCACAGAGAAAGCGGATGTCATAAGATTATCTTCTTTCCTGATGTATGAGCCGTAAGTAATAAGGGTCCCCATCCCGACGCTTAATGAAAAGAAAGCCTGTCCCAGGGCTTCAAGTATCACTTTAGGGGTAATCTTGGAGATATCAGGATAAAATAGAAATCTCAATCCTTCATAAGATCCTTTTAAAGTGAGGGACCTGATACACAATACGATTAATATGACAAAAAGTGAGGGCATTAAGATTTTAGTATATCTTTCAATGCCATTTTTAATGCCGGAAATGACTATCCCGCCTGTAAATCCCATAAATACAAGGAACCAAAGTACCGGCCTGAATGAGCTTTTTATAAATCCGTCAAATAATTCATTAAGCTCATTATCAGACTTTCCAATAAGATTTCCGATAATAGCCTGATAAATATATTCCAATGTCCAACCTGCTACGGCAGTGTAAAATGCAAGTATCATAAATGCAGCAGCTACCCCCATAACTCCAATAAGAAACCATGGTTTTTCCGGAGCCAATATTTTAAAAGCCCCATAAGGATTTTTTCTTGCAGCCCTTCCAATAACAAACTCTGAAGTCATTACCGGAATTCCAATAGCAAGCACAAATATAATATATACAACAAGAAAAGCTCCTCCACCATTTTCTCCGGCAATGTACGGGAATCTCCAAATGTTACCAAGTCCTATGGCTGATCCTGCAGCTGCGGCAATAATTCCAAATTTATCGGAAAAGTTTTCCCGCCCGGCGGGAGGAATATTTGTCATATCAGAGCCTGTCTAAACAATTCAAATCATTAAATGCTTCTTTTAGTCTTTCTACCATTGATTTTTCACCCTCTCTCAACCAAACACGCGGATCGTATTTTTTCTTGTTTGGCTTATCAGGCCCTTCAGGATTACCTAACTGTCCCTGAAGATAATCCCGATTTTTAAATTCATATTTTCTAACACCATCCCAAAATGCCCATTGTGTATCAGTATCAATATTCATTTTTATTACACCATAACTTATGGCTTCACGAATTTCATCCTGACTGGAACCCGAACCTCCATGAAAAACAAAATTTACCGGTTTTTCTTCAGTTCCATATTTATCAACAATATATTTCTGTGAATTATAAAGTATAACCGGAGTAAGCTTAACATTACCGGGTTTATATACTCCATGTACATTACCAAAGGATGCAGCGATTGTAAAATCAGGACTAATTTTGGAAAGCTCTTTATAAGCATAGGCCACATCTTTAGGTTGTGTATATAACAATGCATTATCAATAGCTGTGTTGTCCACGCCATCCTCTTCTCCGCCGGTAACACCAAGTTCAATTTCAAGAGTCATCCCAATTTTACTCATACGTTCAAGATATCTCTTGCTTATTTCAATATTTTCATTTAATGGTTCTTCAGACAAATCGAGCATATGTGAGCTGTAGAGGGGTTTTCCGTATTCTTTATAATATTTTTCTCCATAATCAAGTAAACCATCAATCCAAGGCAGTAATTTTTTAGCTGCATGATCTGTATGCAAAATTACCGGAACACCATATAATTCAGACATCTTATGGACATGTATTGCTCCGGAAATTGCGCCGGCAATAGCTGCTTTTTCACCTTCATTCGAAACACCCTTACCGGCGAAAAAAGAAGCACCACCATTTGAAAATTGAATAATTACCGGAGAATTAACGACTTTTGCAGCCTCAAGAACAGCATTTACCGAATTGGTACTTACAACATTCACGGCTGGCAAGGCAAACCCATTATCCTTGGCAGTTTTAAAGATAAATCTTACATCATCACCGGTAACAACTCCGGGTTTTACTTTATTCAAAATTTTGTTTGACATGATATATTCTTTTAGTTTAACAGTTATATTTCAAAATAATCGCAAATTTACAAATAAAATTTGAAGTAAGTATCAGAATGGATAACCAATTCCAAGATTCAAAGTAAGATCATTTCTGGTCAGTTTCCTTCTTAGAAGGATCCATTTATTATCTCCGGCTATTGCCGGGTCCCTGGCTTTAATACCCAAATCAAGCCTGAAAATAAAAAAAGAAAAGTCGAATCTTGCACCAAAACCGGTACCAATGGCCAGATCTTTATAGAATTTATCCCATTTGAAAAGCGCTCCCGGCCTTTCATCATTTTTTGTTATTGCCCAAATATTCCCTCCATCAACAAAAACAGCGCCTTCAAGTAACCAAAACATCTTAAAACGATATTCAAGATTAGCTTCAAGTTTAATATCAGCAGTTTGATTAGGATAATGACTCCTGGCTGTATCTCTGAATGAACCGGGGCCAAGATTTCTAACCTGCCAGGCCCTGATACTGTTAGCTCCACCACTGAAATATCTTTTTTCAAAAGGAAGAGCAGTTGAATTTTTATATGGATAGCCTGCACCGGCAAAAATCCTGTAGGCAAGACTATTATTTTCGTCTATAAAATTGAAAAACCTAAAATCAATATCACCTCTGAGAAATTGGGCAAACTTAGTGTTGAATAAAGAGTAATTTCCCTGATTATCATCAATACCACCAATTTTATAGGCAGTATAAAGAATATTCCCGGCTGATTCTACATTAAATCTTACAAATACAAAATCTTTTGACTTATGAATATTCTGGTTACTAAAAATAAGGCTATAACTTGAAACAGTTATTAAATGTGGCTGATAACTATAATATATATATTTTCCCTCAAGCCAGTCAATAAATTGTTGTGATTTATAGGGTATTTTTATCAGGCTCAGTTCCATTGGACTAACAATGTGAGTGAGGTTTGGGTTTCCTTTCCAATTATAAGACAAAGAAGCATTAGCAACAGTTCTTGCATAATCAGGCCTTCGCTGATAATTATAGGCCATACTTAATCTGGTATATGGCCGGAATTGCCTTATAAATTGATCAGAACGAAATGGAAGTAAAAATTTGGGGAAACGTATCCCTGCTTCAACTCCAAATTCAACCATATTACCAAAATGATAATCCCTTGTTTCTTTAATCGTTTCAATAGCACCCTTAAGGCGCATATCATAATTTTCAGCTCCTGTAAAAAGGTTCCTGTGTTGATAAATAAGATTACCGGCTGCCCCAATATTTCCCGATGAGTTAGTCCCTTCCAGCTCAACCGCAAAGGATTGAAGTGTCAAATTAGTCAAATCAATGTGACAGTCAAGAAATCTTTCGCCATCCTTAACTTCCTTATATTCTTTGAAATTAAAAGTTATTAAACGAAATATTTGTAAAGATGACAGGCGTTGGTAGGTTTTGTTTACATTCTGCAACTGATAATACTGCCCGGGAATAATATAACAGGATGAGGTGACAACAGAAGGCCTTACACCAGGGTCACCGGAGTAAATAATATGAATATTATCCAAAACAACAGTATCAAGTGAAGCAAAATATTCCTCATTATCTGACAATGCCTCACCTGGCTGATAATCTGTATTTATATATATATTTCGCAGCCTGTATCTGGGATGGGAAATCTCATGAAACTGATCTTTGAGGTATTCTTCCCTGTATTTCTTAAATACAAAAGTTAAATCTACCCTGTTAGACAATAATGAACTATCAGTTCTAAAATAAATATATTCTTTATAAAAATTATAAAAGCCTTTATTCCTTAAAAGTCCCTCTATACGTTCTCTTTCTTCTGAAAGAACATTAACATCGAAAAAATCACCTGACCGAATCAAAGAAAAGGCAGTATCAGGAATGATAAAAGGTTTTAAACTTTCATCTTCAAACTCATAAGAAATATTATTTATTTTATAAGGTTCATTTAATGTAAGACGGAAAATATTAGTAGCTTTCCTTTTTTTCGAAAATAAAGTAGTATCCTCAACTACAGAATTATAATATCCCTTATTTCTTAAATACAATTCCAATTGAGAACTTGTTTTTTTTCTGGCAAATTCATCAAAAATTACAGGCTCCTCCCCTATAGATCTTAGCCATCTGTTAATTCCACCCTCTTTACCCTTTTTTGATAAATTATATAAAAACAAATGGAATTTAATAAACCCAAATATTTTTTTATTTGGCTTTTGATGTAAATAATTCTTAATCTCATCTTTATTTACCTGACCATTTTGTGTTTTTATCTCATTTTTATCGAGGAGATATTTATTATCAGGCACATATTTTGTCACGCTACACGATGAATATAAAATAAGCGCAACAAGCAAAAGAATATATAATATACTATGTCTCAATAAAATAAAAATAAAAAAGACAATTATAATCTATCAATATAATCTCAATAAAACTTGTTTATAGTTTACAAATATACACAACAGAATCAACAAAATATTTATAACTTCTTTATCAATTACTTGTTAATTTTATCATTTTTATCTTTTATCAGAATATGTCATCAATAACTCAACTAATAAGATTAAAATGCTGTCAAAGAATAAAATAAAATTTCTGAATTCTCTGTCTCATAGAAAATACAGAGAGTTAAATGGTATGTTTATAGCTGAGGGCGAAAAAATTGCCGGAGAAGTATTGACTTCCAGGGCCTATCTTCCTTTTTTGGAAGAGCTTTATGCTACTGAAGAATTTTATGAAAGCAATTCTTCTGATCTCCAAATATTTGAAAAATTAAATTATACAATTGTGTCTGATCAGGAATTAAAAAAAATATCTTTCCTTAAAACTCCCAATAAAGTAGTACTCGTGCTTAAAATACCAAATTTTGAACCTGATACACTTTCTGTTAAAAATTCCTTAAGTCTTGTTTTTGATGATATCAGGGATCCGGGTAATCTGGGTACAATAATAAGAACGGCATCATGGTTTAATATCCATGATATTTTCTGCAGCCCGGACAGCGTTGATCTTTATAATCCCAAAGTTATTCAAAGTACTATGGGGGCCTTTTGTCGTGTTAAATTACATTATAAGCCTCTTAATGAGCTTTTATATCATTACCACAATGATTTTGGCACAAAAATAGCCGGTGCATCACTTGACGGAAACAAGCTTCATGAAGCAGATTTACCGGAAAAGAATTTTATGATAGTTTTTGGAAATGAAAGCAGGGGTATTTCTCCGGAAATAAAAAAACATATAACAACAGAAATAAAAATACCATCATTTTATTCAGGAAAAGATAAGACCGATTCACTCAATATTGCGTCAGCGGCGGCTATATTTTGTTGGGAATTTATGAGAAGAAAGGACTTTACTCAAAATGAAAATTTAGCATAACAACATATGACCTGATTTTATGCATTGAACGAACATATTCGGGTGCAAATTCAGATGGTTCCCGGGCACGGACATTCATTAAACCCATACCAACTTTTATTTCAGGCGCAAATTTAAAATAAGGAAGATAATAATCTATGCCAAATCCACCTTCAATATAAAGATCGGCAGGCTTTAAGCGTACAAAAATATTTTCATCTTCATTATATTCTTTTCGGGCTGCCATATCATATCGAAAATTAAATCCTCCTATTAAGTATGGACGATAATTATTTAAACGAATCGAACGATACTTTAGATGGAATGGAAATTCAAGAAAACTGGATTCAACTTTTATTGTCCTTTCTATACCTTTATTATTTAATAATGAATCTATTTTATAATAAGATATTCTTCTTTGTCCAAAAGAAATTCCGGGTAAAAACCTTAAATTAAAATAATTATTAAGCCGTAAGTCAGAAATAATTGTAACCTGAAATCCCGGATCAACCCTGCTCAGGTCAGCGAATAAGCTGTCTGCAAGATTTCGTTTAATAGACATATCCATTAAATTAAGCCCAACAGTAAATCCAAAATGGAGTTGCTTATAATCATAGCCCGGATCATTTTGAGGCCTTTTAACCTGAGCATAAACTGCAAATTGGAAAATCCAAAAACAAGATATAATCAGTAATCGTTTCAAAAATAATTATGTTTCAGGAATAACGGACGGTTTATGAAAATAGTATAAACTGAATAAAAATAAACCTTTATCTTTACAAATTCATTTATTCTAAAATACTGTTATGAGGAAAATTGCGCTTATTACAGGGGCCACTTCAGGAATAGGAAGAGCAAGTGCACTAATACTTGCAAAAAATGGATATGATATTATAGCTACAGGAAGAAGGGAGCATCGACTGGATCAGTTAAAAAAGGAACTGTTTTTGGAATGGAAAGCTGATGTTCTCAATCTGACTTTCGATATACGCAAACTTGATGAAGTAAAAGCGGCAGTTGACAAAATTACCGGAAAATGGAAAAATATTGATGTTCTGATAAATAATGCGGGATTATCTGCAGGTTTAAACAGTATTGAACAGGGAGAATTTGATGATTGGGAAGTAATGATTGATACCAACATAAAAGGGCTTCTTTATATTACAAAGCTTATATGTCCTTTAATGATTGAACGAGGGAAGGGAGGACAAATAATAAATATTGGCTCAATTGCCGGCAGGGAAGTATATGCAAACGGAAATGTTTATTGTGCAACGAAATTTGCTGTTGAAGCCTTATCACAGGGAATGCGAATTGACCTGCTGAAGCACAATATAAAAGTAACTAATATTGAACCAGGAATGGTTGAAACAGAATTTTCTGAAGTTCGTTTCAAAGGAGATAAAAAAAGAGCTGATGAAGTATATAAAGGCCTCATTCCCCTTTATGCTGACGATATTGCAGAAGCAATACTTTTTACCGTTACCCGCCCTGCGCATGTATGTATTAATGATATGTTAATAATGCCAACAGCACAGGCACGGTTCCATTATGTCAAAAGAAGTTAATAAAAAATAATATGTACTCAGTTGATTACCTGACAGAGTTTACCCGTAACGTATTCATTAAAATGGGCTGTAGTGAAGAAGATGCAATTACTATTGCAGATGTATTTATAGCGGCCGAATTAAGAGGGATTCCTTCCCACGGAATGATCCGGATTAAGGATTATTTTCAGCTATGGCTGGCCGGCAGAATTAATACCATGCCAGATATAAAAATAATTCATGAATCTCCGGGAACCGCATCCGTTGATGGAGATAATGCAATTGGAATGGTTGCATCAGTAAAATCCATGCAAATTGCTATTGAAAAGGCTAAAACTGTTGGTACAGGATGGGTGTCAACAATGCATTCAAACCATTTCGGAATTGCAGGATACTATGCAATGATGGCACTTGAACATGATATGATTGGCATTTGTATGACAAACGCCAATCCGCTGGTCGCTCCAACTTTTTCATTGAGTCGTTTATTGGGAACTAATCCTCTGGCTGTTGCAATACCAACAGGCAGCTATTTACCTTTCGTTGCTGATTTTGCAACTACCCCCATAGCCAGGGGCAAACTCGCAATAGCAGCAAAAAAAGGTGAACAGGTCCCTCTGGGATATGTTCAGGATAAAGATGGAAATCCTTCTGATGATCCGGATATTTTGACCAAAGGAGGCTCCATGTTAACCCTGGGTGGAGACTATGAGCATGGAAGCCATAAAGGGTATTGCCTGAGTTCTGTTGTAGATATATTTTCAGCAATATTATCAGGCGCTAATTTTGGTCCTTTCGTGCCACCTTCCGTAGCATATCTGCCTTTACTCGAAACAAAAGTTGGAGAAGGAACAGGACATTTTTTTGGTGCCATGAGAATTGACGGTTTCAGGCCAGCCAATGAGTTTAAGGCCGCCATGGATAAGTGGGTCGAAACATTTAAAAAAGCAAAAACAACCCCGGATATCCCTGAACTCCTCATTCCTGGAGAAAAAGAATTTCATTTGGAAAATAAGACCAGAATAGAAGGAATCCATGTTATTACTCCTGTTATAAAAGAATTAAAAGACGTTGCTAATCAACTGGGTGTGGAATTTAATGAGGATAAATAATAAAAACTGAATGATTAAATTACAAACAGAATAAATAAAACCTTTTATGACTGATATCATATTCCAACATCGATCAATAAGAAAATATAAGCCTGATCCCATCCCTGAGAAAATATTGGATAAGATTCTTTTAGCAGGATCAAGAGCCTCCACAACCGGAAACATGCAGGTTTATTCAATGATTGTAACAACTTTGCCGGAAATAAAGAAAAAATTATGGGAAGCCCATTTACGTCAGGATATGGTATTGGAAGCACCGGTTGTTATAACATTCTGTGCTGATTTTAATCGTTTTAATAAGTGGTGTATTCAACGCAATGCAGAACCCGGTTACGATAACTTTCTGTCATTTTTTACTGCAGCTATTGATGCCATACTTGCTTCACAAAATATAGCCCTGGAAGCCGAAGCAAATGGACTGGGAATATGTTATCTTGGTACCGCTACTTATAATTCTGACACTATTACGGAGATACTGAACCTGCCTTTCGGAGTTGTTCCTGTAACAGCAATTGTAATCGGTTATCCGGATGAAAATCCTCCCCTCACGGACAGATTACCCATTGAAGCAATTGTACATAATGAAACATATCAGGATTTTACAAATGAACAAATAAATGCTTTATATTTCGAAAGAGAGAATTCAGATGAAACAAAAGAACTTTTAAAAATAAACAAAAAAGATACTCTTGCTCAAATATTCACTGATCTTCGCTATACAAAAAAAGACAATGAACACTTCTCACAAAAGTTTCTCGAACTTATAAAAAAGCAAGGCTTTTAAATTTTATTTTGCCCACTCAGGTTTAGGAAAATATCTCATTGGACTGTAACGTATATAAGATTCAAATATTTCAGGATCAGATCCTGTTACCCTGGGATCATTAGATTTTACCAATTCCTGTTGCAAAGCCGATTTCATCTCATCTTCAACTTCTTTATATTCAGGCTTACCGATTAAATTATTCAGACAGAAAGGGTCATTTTTAATGTCATATAATTCATTTTCTATTCTGATATCAAAAGCCAGATCAAAATATTTGCGAATTACAGGATTTGCATAATTCTTCACCAGAAATGATTTTGAAGGACTGGCATCAACATCAGTAAAAGCCCATTCAGATACGTGTTTTCCATTTTCATCAATTCCAAACATTGGTTGCAACTCATTCTCGGTTCCCGGTTTTAATGCCTGGGGGGCACCGGCAGGCCATCTTTCCGGACGCATATTCCAAATAAATAAAAAATCAGTACTACGTATTGCTCTTTGCGGATAGCCCAGATTTTCCCATCTGGAACATGAATGGCGTTCTCTACCGGCAAAAATGTATTTTTTTGTTTTATCAACAACTCCGGATCTTTTTGACCTAAGAATGTGAACAAAACTTTTTCCGGATATAGGCATCATCCCTTCGGGGCTGGTTTTTGTCAATTCCAAAAAAGTAGGGGCAAAATCCGCAAAGCTTATTGGATCCTCCACTGTTCTTTTTCCCGGAAAACCTTCAGGATAACGAATTGCCAACGGGACATGAACACCATATTCAAAACAGTTTGCCTTTGCACGCGGAAAAGGCATACCGTTGTCAGAGGTTACTATTACTATAGTATTATCCAACTCACCTATGGAATCAAGATGATTTAAAATTCTAGTCAGATGAAGATCAAACCATTCAATTTCCACAGCGTAATCAAGCATATCTCCCTTTATAACATCATCATCCGGCAAAAATTCAGGGACATCCACATCCTCCAGCTTTTTACCATGCCTCATCCATGAATCTTTTTCATATGCTCTATGTGGCTCAGTGGCACCATACCAGAAAAAAAATGGCTGGTTTTCCGGCTTTTTTTCTATAAAATCACAAAAATTTGCATAATAATTTGTATTACCAATGCCTCCGGCCGTTCTTTCATCTGATGGATCATTTTTTCTGTATTTATAAAAATTATACGCTATTCCGGCAGCATTTTCTTTTCTCCATAATGAATCTTCATCGTTTCCGGCATATTGAAAAGGGGCAACACCTTTTCCGGTAAAACCAGTATAATATCCATTTTTATCCAATAAGTCAACAAATGGAACATACTTTTTTAACCAGCTGGATGCATGTTGACCACTTTGCTCATTCTGCCAGTGATATCTTCCCGTCACCAGGGAACTCCGGGAAGGAGCAGAGCCGGGAGAACCGGCATAACAATTTGTAAAATAAATTCCTTCACTTGCAACCCTGTCAAAACCAGGAGTATTTACAAAACGACTCCCTGCAAAACTTGTGTGGGCAAATGATTGATCATCACTAATAGCAAACAAAATGTTAGGGCGTTTTTTTACTTCTTTTTTTTCAATACTACAGGATGGGAACATTAAACTGGTTCCCAAAGAGTAAATTACAACTTTTGAGAAAACATTCATCAGAAAATAATTTAGTTAATTCATTATTAATTGCGTCGTTCTGATGGA
>CAZLXM010000084.1:0-17436 GCA_964563105.1 uncultured Bacteroidaceae bacterium | reverse complement strand
CTAGTGCCTTCTGTTCCTGCGCTTTCTGTTCTAGTGCCTTCAGCTCCTGTGCATTCACCATTATTAATGAAGAAAACAATATTATTGTCAGAAGCATAACGGAACTCTTCCCGATCCTTTTAAGTTTCATTGCAGTTCTCCTTATATTGTTATCTGATAGGCCTGCTTCATTCTATGTTCAAAAACCAGGCTTGTTTGTTTACGGTCTATTTATTATCACATCAAATCCCTTCTTTCTTATTCACGATAAAGTTAAGACTTATATTATGAAGAAAAGATGAAGTTTTTTTTACCAGTTTTGTAAAATAGAAGTTAATTTTGATTTAATTTCTGCTTCATTACCGCTGTTCATTATTCTGGTAGTATCTTCATCTAAAATACGCCGGAATTCAAAAGGTTTAACAATTGTCTTTTCCGGCTGGGACATATTAATATCCCAAATTTTTCCTGTACCTCTGGTGATCAGATCATCTGATTTCAAAGCTTTATCAAATTCAATTTCAGTTATTCCCTGAAACGGGATGTGTGCACTTTGTGCATTAGTATGCCATCCCTGCCAGTGATAAAGAACTTTAAGCTCATCTTTCTCAACACGGGACAGGAGACTTTTCCAATTAGCTGTATGATTACCTTTTTTATCAAATGATTTGCCATTTACTTTGATTGTATTAAAAAGAAAATCCTGTTTCATTTGTAAAAAACCGATAGCATTGATCCCGGGACTGTTAATGCGTTGTAACCATTCTCCTTCTATTTGTTCACAAAATATCCTGATTGCAGTTTGTTTTGTGATATCTTCAGAACTCAGTTTATACCTGGTGCCAAGATGTGTGATCCTGTTTATAATTGTATCACAAGCAGGACTAAGAACCTTTTCCAAATCTGTATTCGCATTTAGTCTGAACACTGCAGTTTTAATACCAAGAAGATCTGTAGG
Organism: uncultured Bacteroidaceae bacterium; assembly: GCA_964563105.1. GTDB lineage: Bacteria > Bacteroidota > Bacteroidia > Bacteroidales > CAYVTV01. The sequence continues at coordinate 16,499 of CAZLXM010000084.1, read as the reverse complement.
GATTTTTAAATCAGGTTTTTCTTCATGAAGAATGAAACAGCGTTCTCTGCCCAGACTGCCCATAAATAAACCAAGTTCAAAAATTACATTATCCCGCGGAGCCAGTGTTTCTTTTTTACGACTTGTAGTTATATCATCAGGAGTCATTACGAGTATGGCAAAATCATGTTCTCCTGTGGCCTTTTCAAGAGACTCAATATATGTTGCGCTTAAATCAAATTTTCTTGTCCATGACATTACTTCAGCTTTTTCACCAAGCTTCTGCCGAAGGATATTTGAAACCATATTTGTAATAGTCAGGCCTTCAGTTGATGAGGCAATGAATATTTTAGGCAGTACCATTTGTTAATAATTGTTTGAAGATAGTTATATTATTCACTAAATAAACATTTTATGATAACTAAAGGTTCATGTCCGCCAAAGCTAAAAAAGGAAATTTGTACTATTTTTGATCCCTTTATATTTTATTTTTGTTTTTACATATAATTCTTACAGTTGAGGCATTAATGTAATTTCAACAATAAAATATTAAAAAATAATAATAAAAAAAATGAAGCCAAAACTATCTTCAAGAAGAGATTTTTTAAAAACTGTTGGTCAAAGCGGTATATCCATCAGTACTTATTCGTTTATTCCGGAATTTAATAAAAAGTCGTTTCAATATTTTACAAATTCTGTGACAATTCATGGTACGGTCAGGAAAAACCTGTTACAACCATTATTAAATCAGGCTTTAAAGGATAAAGATAATCAATACTGCCATCCCTGGGCCCCCGTTAAATCTCTGAGCCCTGTTTGTAAAATATCCGGGCAACAAGATAATATATGTTTTCAGATTGAAAGTAATGATAATGCAGGGTGTCATGGAGGATGGGAAATTGTATTTTCTGAAATTACCCCCGGAAAAGCCTATAATTTTGAGTCGAAAGCAAAATTATTCGGAATTCCACATCCTGTAGAAAATGTATCCTCCGAGATTTTCTTTTTCTCAGCTAATGATTATAAGCCAATTGATTGGAGTTTTGTATGCAGAAATTGATACTTCCTTTCAAAACAGAAACAGCAAAATCGGCTCAACGCACTATAACAGATACTGGAGGGAACGTCGGCCGTCAACCTATTCGGTGTTGAGTGACTCAAATTTCAGATTGGATTAACCCCTAAGGATTACTTTTATAGCTTGGAATATTGGCTACAATTTGATTTTTATTATTAAATAAGGATTTTCGCAAAATGCGAAGCATTTTAATATTATTGACTGAATATAAAGGTTATTTTTTCTGTTTTTCCTTTTTCAATTGATTTTTTCAACAAGGTATCAAGATTTGTTAATAAAACCTTGATTTTTGGGTGTAGCTATTCCATGGATATTGATTTTTCATAACCGTATTAGCAGATTAGGCTATGTTTTCTTTTAATTTTACCAGAGCTAGGCGCTTAGCTATTTTAACTGCATTGGACATATGAACCCCCAAAAAGATCCGGAGGATTTCGTTTAGTTCCGTAAGTGCTTTGATCTTATCCAGACTGTAGTGTTGTTTTTCAGTCCCAAAACTTCCTTCCATCCTTATGTTCTCCTCTTTACTGAGTTCATGGACTATTATTTTTCTCTGATTTTCATATTTTCCTGATCGCCCTTTTCTCACGAAATTGGTAATTATCTTCTGTTGAGTACACCATTTGCGATTGACATTGTTTGCATAAATAGCATCTGCAGATATATGTATAACCCTTCCACATAGCGTGCGGCTGTACCTGACAGATCCTGTCAAACGGGTACCTTCATGGAAGGGCTCAAAACGTAAATGTTCAATAAAATTGATATGTGGTATACCGTAAAAACATTAAGCCTCGTAATCCTACGGTTTTAAGCTATGTAAACCGGTTGAAACAATCTGAGGTATATGTACCGGTAAAACTGCCTCCTGCCGAAGAGGTACAAGTAGATTTTGGATACCGTGGTAAGTTCAAAAAACTTACTTTTGATTAATTTTACTTCCGGGTTCATTTCTGACAGCTTTTGGGGTTAAATATATTTTTGTTTGTTCAAAATTCAAATATATTTTAATCCCTAACTATCAGTTAAGTCTTGACTATTACATTTTTATCCTTTTCCCAATTTAACAAGAAAAGTTAGTTCTTAAAATTCGATTAAATAAAGTAAATAAATATGAAAAAATTATCTTCCAACACCTTTAGATTTATCTGGACAAGTCTTTGTTCATTATGTTTCTTGATGCCTTATTTGGATGTTTCGGCTAAGGTGATTGTATACCCGGCATTCCCAAAACTTTCTGTGAGTTCCGAATTTACAATGACAGTTAATGGGAAAAATGTTACTGTGCAGAAACTTGGTCCAGATGTATTATCAGACCAGAAATTATCTTATCAAAGAGAAACAATATTACGTGGTGAAACCGATTCAGTGAACATTGCAAATTTCTCGTGTAAAGGGAATTTGAAAATTGTAGTAACTTCAAAAGAACCCATTAATACCTTTTTAATCAGACCGAAGAGTAAAGGGATAGTTGGAAAGAAAAAAGGTAATCAACTAACCTTAACTTTGCCTGGCCCGGGTAAATTCCAGATTGAAGTGAACAAACTAGCAATTTTAGCCATTTTTGCTAACCCTGTCGAAGTCAATCCACCAGATAGAGATAATCCGGAGGTAATTTATTATGGACCGGGTTTTCATGATCAGGAAGAAATTATACTTCAAAGCAACCAAACAATTTACATTGCTGGCGGCGCTTTGGTCAAAGCAAATGTCAGGGGTAACAATCTTGAAAATGTTACAATTATTGGTCGTGGCATGCTTCAAGGAAATGTTAAAATTTCCGGCACTACCAATCTCGTGGTGGATGGTATTATTATTAATAATACAGGTAGAGGCTGGACCAATACGCTTACCGATTGTCATCATTCGGCCTATATAAATGTAAAAGTCTTCGGCTATTTAGTTCCATGGAGCACTGATGGCATTAATCCAGTGGGCTGTACGTATTTCTTAATTGATGATTGTTATTTACGAACCGGTGATGATTGCATAGCTGTTAAATGTATTGATTATGGAATGCATGTTGACTCAGTAACAGTAAAAAATTGCATAATGGCCGGGTGGATGTGCAATGACGGTTTTACGATTGGTTTTGAACTTAATGGTTCGCCAGTCAAAAATATTTTAGTTAAAAATTGTGACATACTCCGTTCAAAAAGATCACGAGGACCTACGGGAGGACATGCCTGTTTCAGTATAGTTTGCGATGGGCCTGCATTAGTACAGAATATCAGGTTTGAAGATATCAGGTGCGAGGAAGATGTTGAGTTTAAGAATTTTGATCTTGTTGTTACTGATGGAACTTATTACGGAAAAGATTCCCCTGGTCATATCAATGGGGTATATCTAAAAAACATTTCATGGGAAAAATCTACAGCCCCTTTTGACATACTCGGCTATGGACCAGATAATCTGGTGGAAAACGTAACGTTTGATAACTGTAAAGTGGGTGGGAAACCACTTAAAAGCGAAACAGATGCAAATTTCCAAATTAATTCATTTACCAAAAATATATCCTTTATTTATAATAGCGAATATTAGTGATATTAGAGTAGATACTAGAATAATAGATTTTAGAATATTATTGATGCTATAATAAATAATTGATGCTAAATTGTCAATCCTTAGGAATCATCTATAGTGTTAGTACCATCAATGAAAAATGCTATGATCTGTTTTAGGAGTTGTTGCAATTGCAATCCCTTTCTGTTTTTAGAAAGCAGTAAATTAAAAGTGACTGAAATAAGCCCGTATAAGCCGCTCTGTTCAACGTATCGGAGAAATAAAGGGAGACCCCTGCAGGCAGAAATTTTCAGGATCAAATTTAAGGAATTTCGGGATGAACAAGGAGTTACAACGACAGATCGTTCATAAATTTTATGAACCCATTTGGTTTATGATGCAGAAGCTTTGCTTGACAATGGGGTCCAGAGACAGCAGGTATAAGCCGTCAAGAAGTCATTAAAAAATGCAGGATACCCAAAAGAACGAAACTAAAATACCACATAAAGTTTTATTGTTGATCAGGCAAAAATAGACAATTCAAAAGTTGCTATATTTGTTAGCGAGTTAACAAATCAAAAGGAATTTTGGAAAAATAGCAGAAAACTAAATTAATTTGTAAGAAATGATAAAAGAAAAATTCAGTACATGTTATTATCTTTTGATTTTATTCTTATGTTTTGCTTCTGTTAAAAATGCATTCAGCCAGGTGAATGAAACCGAAAATAAAGAAACAGGGCAAAACTACTGGATGGTCGGCATAGCAAAAAAGCCGGTCTCTCCTTCAACTGACGTATGGCTGGCAGGATACGGCACAAAACGGCAGATAAAGGAAAAACTGCATGATATCTGGGTTAAGGTGCTGGCTCTTCAGACGGCTGACGGAAAAAGAGCCGTGCTGATTACTTCCGACAATCAGGGAATGTCCAGAACCATATATGAAGAGCTCTTTGAAAAAATAAATTCCCGCTTCAATCTTGACCGCTCCGAATTTATGCTTACTTTTTCGCATAACCATTCCGGCCCCAGGCTGCGGGGAGATTTAGTGGATTATTACCCAAGTGATGACCTGCAGGACAAAATTGTAGCAGAATATTCCGACTGGCAGCAGGAGCAAATTATAGAAGCAGTGGAAGAAGCTCTTAACAACCTCAGGCCGGTAAAAATTTCAAGAGGAACCGGACATTGTTCCTTTGCGGTCAACCGCCGCGAGAACAAAGAAGTTGAAATACCGGAAATACTGGCTGCCGGAGGTATGCTGAAAGGCGTTGTCGATCATTCGGTTCCGGTTCTTTCCATAATGGATTCAGAAGATAAATTGCTGGGGATCCTTTTCGGTTATGCATGTCACCCCACAACTCTTTCAGGGAATCAACTGCTCGGCGACTATCCGGGTTTTGCACAAATAAATCTGGAAGCAGCATATCCGGGTGCTACTGCCATGTTTGTAAACACCTGCGGTGCGGATATGAACCCGCTGCCAAGGCACATGGTTGAATTATGTGAAAATTACGGAAAATTACTGTCTGATGCAGTGGAGGAAGTAATCACCGGCCCGATGATTCCCGTTTTACACGAGCGGCTGAATACCGCTTTCAAATTTGTCAGGCTGGATTATGAAGAAGTTGTAACTAAGGAAATGCTTCTTCCTTTAACCACCTGCAACAAAGCCATTCAGGCACGGTGGGCAGGCCGTATGCTGGATATGCTCGACAAAGGGATTGTTTTTCCGGATTCGTACAATTTTTATCCGCTGATAACCTGGCAGCTTGGCGACAATTTATTGCTTATTGGCACCGGAGGCGAAACGGTAGTGGATTATTCTCTGCGCTTCAAGAAAGAATTTGGCGAAGATTCAACCTGGGTAATCGGTTATGCCAACATTCTGGTTTCCTATATCCCTTCGCGCAGAATATGGGAAGAAGGAGGGTATGAAGGCGGGCCTCATCTTGACGAATACGGGCACCCGGCCCTCAAGTGGGCAGGAAATATTGAAGACTGTATTGCAGAAGGCGTGCATGAACTTGTCAGGCAGGTAAAAAAATAATGCATTTTTACTGATTTAAGCTGCTTTTACCGTTCCAAAGCGGCAGTTTCAAACAGCACTTTAATACCAGATGAATTACTGACTTATATCATAATTCAGATTCGTTTTTTTTTGATTTTTTCATAAAAAGCCGTAAGTTATTCTTTTTTAATTTCAGACCTTCTCATCTGTAAAACGGTTGAAACAATCTGATATATGTACCGGTAGAACTGCCTCCTGCCGAAGGATATTTGAAACCATATTTGTAATAGTCAGGCCTTCAGTTGATGAGGCAATGAATATTTTAGGCAGTACCATTTGTTAATAATTGTTTGAAGATAGTTATATTTATTATCAGATTACCCCGTTAATAATTTCTTCTGCTGACTCTTTCAGCATTTTTGTTGAGGCAGAGGGTATTAAAACCGGCCACCATTCGATATAACGTTTGAATTGTCTCAATGTTGATTCCAGCGCGAATTGGATTTTCTCCTTTATATTTACCGGATGATTTATAAAAGAAATCTCCGCTTTAGCGATATTCTCAAAATATTGTAAAGCTTTTTTCTTTGCAGAAATAATTATTTCTTTATCAATTCCTGATAAATCCTCGCTAAATTTAAGAGGAGATAATAAATAAAGTTCTGACAATGTTCCCCATGCCCAGATTTTATTAATCGGATCATTATTTTCTTTTATATTATCTTCTGCCAGGATTCTTGTAATTGTCCATATATCATTATCTGCCGGTTGTTTAAGTGATCCTGTAATAATTGCTGTGAGCGAAAGATATTGTATTGCGGTCCAGTGATTGATCTGTTGTTCATACCCTTTTAAGAACCATTCACGGGATAAAAGAAGTGCAGTTTTTGATTCTTTATAAAATGCTTCTTTCTGTCCCTCTTTGATATCAGCCATTCTGAAAAGATGCTCAGATTTTCTTTTATAAGCGCTTCCCAATAATCCAAAATGTTCAGCATATCTTTCTTTTCCTCTATTAATATCTGTTTGGAAAAGATCTTTCAGATTTTTGATGGATTCGTCAAGCCGGTTATTTATATCATCGAAAAGAGATTCTTTATTTGCCAAATTAAGCTCATCTGAATATTTAAGAACATGATCTGCCCATGCACCTGAGGTTTTCATAGACTGCAAAAGAATTTCCAGATAATTATCTTTTAGCTGTTCATCTATATCTTCCGGGAAACGCACATAGGACACCAGGCTTGCCCAGTCATGTACTCTGGTATTGAACAACTCCATCCTTGTATGGTAAAGAGCTTTACGCGGATCCAAACCTTCCACTAACAGTTTTCTATATAAGGTTTCAACCAGGATAACAGATCCTTTCGTGGAAAGGGGAAACTGGGAAGCAAAAACACAGGGTACCCCGGATTGGTGAATCTGATGAGCCAGACTGCCCGCAGGCAAAAATATACTTCCCTCATTACTGCTGTCACAGGCCATAAGTGATACTATTGCCGGAAAAATAGCCCTGTTTCCATCTGTTGCAAGTATAGCATTTGCAAGTTCATCTCCATCAACTTCACAGGATTTATTTATATCGTTATTTTCATGTAAAATGAGTTTATACATTTCTGATCCTCCATTAACTGACCTGCTGCCATGGGCAAGAATATGTATGAATGTATATGGTTGTTTTTCTTCAATTCCTGCCTTAATTGCTTCATTGATAGATTTGAGGCTTGCTTTTCTCAAAATGGTAATTAAAGGAACAAGATCGGGTACAGGTTCAATATTGTTATTAATTGGAATTGCAAAATATTTTAAAATATTCCTTATTGCTGCAAAATGATCTTCATGTGGTACCTTATCCTCAGGTTCAGCATAGGCAAAAAGTACACGTGGTTTGTGTGGCCAAGAGTAGCGCGTTGAAGCAACCTGCCGGACTTCTCTCGTCAAAGTCGTCAGACGTTGAGGGTTCAACAAAAACTTTTTGGAATGCTGACCCTGAAAGCCTTTGGGTGTTAAAGCCAGTTCGAATGGTAATTGAGCCAGTTCTTTAGGTGTCATCACCAGTCTTATATGAAGCCAGTCTTCTGTTTGTCCCTCGATACGTAATGGTTCAATGTCATCCAGGATTTTAGTAATAAGATTCTCAAAAAAATGTATTCCTTCCTGCCTTTCCTGCTCATTGGATTCAAAATATCTTATTTTTTTTTTGTAATTTATAAAAGTATCCTGATCACAATTAATTGAAAAATCTACAGGAGGATGACTTCCGCAAAGGGCAATATATTTTATTTTTTTTGACAGTGCATGATCATGTGGCTTCCCAACCCGTAAAAGTTCAATAGTCAATGTATGCATAGCAGGATATTTGACAATCGGCATGAATAGTATGTCAGGATCAAAGATCCTCTTCTTCAGGCGATGATCCTGTTAAAATATCAATTGTAACGGGGGCTTTCTGTTCATCAATACTTAGAAAGCCAGGGTCTCTTTTCAGCCTGAGCCTGAAAAGTCCTAAAGCAATAATACCGGCTTTACCGTATGTTTTTAATCCAAGTTCTTTATTAGAGCCCAGTTCAATAGAAGCGTCAGCAATTTTAAAATTTCGCAGGGCATCAGCATTTCCACTTAATGTTAATTCTGTTCCCGATGAAATGGTTGAAATTATCAAAGGATCCAGAGCATGATAAACCTGATAAACGATTTTCCATTTTCGCCCCCAGGTTTTTATACTCATCAACTTTGTTGCAAGTTCATATAAATTTTGAATCTCGCTTACTTTGATGACAGGAGCTTTGACAAGAAAGGATTTTTCACTTTCAAATTTATAACTTATTTTGGCATCTATTGCACCTGCCGGAATTACACTAACTTCGCTGCCTGCCGCAAATTTTATAATACTTGCATCGGCTGATGTGAAATCGATACTCGCATCAGGTCCTGTACTTTCAATAAAAGGAATATTAAATTCACGAATGTTACCCATTTTTGCAAAAACACCATCAGATATTATTCCGTAATCCCCCAGGCCATAATTGTTGGTGATTGGCAACCATGCTGCATTTACATTTAAATGCTTTTTAATAATGTTATTAAAGCTACGCGGAATTCCCATAATATTAAGTTTAAAGGTTAATTAAAAATTATAATCCTTCCAAAATTATATATTCTCTGTGTACCCAACGGTCAACTCCGATACCATACCAGTTTCCTTCTTCCTGTTCGATTATAACCGTATCATTGCGGTTAATACTCCCGACAACTTCAAAATTAATTCCCGGCCCCTGACGAACGTTAAGACGGGAGGCATTTACTTTCCCCTTTTTCAAAATAATTTCAGAAATAAAGTGAGCTGCAACCCATTGATTTGGAGCGATATTAAACCAGCCATTTCGTTCTTCCAAAATATTAACTTCATTATTTTTCTTTAATGATCCTACAATAGGTTGATTTGTCCCTGCACCTGCCCTAATGTTGAGGCTGTTAGGAATAACACGTCCTTTTCGCAGGGCCTCAGGTTCAGTACGGATAAAAGCCTTATTTACCCATCTGTTATCTCCAATATGATACCAATCGCTTTCCTGATTAAAAATATTTACTTTTTCACCTGATAAAAGCGTTCCAATTACCTGATGATACATTGAGGGGCCTGAACGTACATTAAGCCGGTTTGCATTAATAACTCCTGATTTTGGTGGTTGTTGAACAGTTTGAGCTGAAATTAACATACTTGATACCCATTGACCTTTGCCAATCCTGTACCATGATCCTACATGTTCATAAATATTTACTCTGTTATTTTTAGATAGAGTGCCGGCAACCGGAAAAAATGTGCCATTGCCCTGTCTGATGTTTACATTGTCGGCATTAACTATCCCGGTTGCAATTATAGTACTTTCATCAGGGAAAGTATTTGTGTTAACAATATTTAAAAATCTGTACCATGCTTCATCTTCCGACTCACACATCATTTTAGGGCAATCTTTTCCGGTAATATCCCAATGTCGCCATATCTGATTCGAATTTAAATTATGTTTCTGAAGAAGATAACGTGTTAAATCAACAGTGTTTTTATATGTGTTTTCCCAAATGGAATCAGAATTCACACACATTTCAATGCCAATCAAAAAATAATTTGGAGACAAAGCTCCTTCCATAATACTCTCACCTATAGGTTTGTAATATCTTGAGCCAACATGATAGGCTACTTCATCGTCAGGTATTATTTGAATAATTTTTTTGTCGTCTACCATATAATGTGCGGAAGCCTGTACATCATGATCCTGGAAATAGTTAAAATGTGCTTGTGCATCAGCTCCCTTATTTGTATTGGAAGTCCAATGAATAATAATTCCTTTTAGTTTAACAAGCCTGGTAAAGGGGCGATTATTTCTATTATTGATTAGTGATTCGGTTACAGGTATCATAATTGTTTAATGTTAAATGATGTGTTTCAATATAATAAACAATTATGACCATATCTTGTTTTGTTGAATTAATTTTTATTTTAGACTGGACATTCGTTCGTTGAGAATATAACTATAGTTCTTAGAATCTTTGTTTTTGTATTTCCCCCATGCATCCTGGGCCCATAGTTTGGCGGTTTCCAAATCGCCTAATATTTCATAAACAACAGCCAGGTTATGTGCAGCTCTTCCGCAGGTTTTTCTTTTTTTACTATCAACAGCCTGAGTCAATGACTTTACAGCTTCATCCCAGTTATTCACTTCCATCATTCTTGCCCCAATTTTCAAATTAAGATCACCCCCGGATCTTTTATAATATTTACGGACCAGAGGAAACCATACAGGCACTAATCTTTGGGCATAAGCTACACCAGCCTGATAACTGGCATCCCTGACAGCTCTGTCTTTTTCAACCAGCCTGTTTATAACTCCTGTAATTGAATTCACCTTTTCATGCCAATATGTTTCATGCCGGTATATTTCCTGATCAATGATTCTTTTTTCACGCGGGTCATATAATCTGAAACCAGTGGTTATTATCACCATGTTTGAAGGAATGATATAATCAGAGTTGAAGACTTCAAGTGATATCAGCCCGTCTGCCCTGTATTCTTCACAAAGTTCCGCAACTTCATTCCAGTTAAGAGCTTCAGGAAATTTACCGGGAATATCTTCTTTAGTAAAGGATTTTCCGGTAATGACAATATTAAATCTGTGCGAATCCGCTAAAAACCCATGGAGCCCTTCCATTGCTGATTGTGAAGCCAATTTGTTCTCGTTGGGCAATTCTGCTGTTAAAACCTTTTCAATAACGCTCTTGCTATTCTCAGATCTGTTGATTATTGCCAGAGTTTGCATGTATTCCGGTACATTAATTACAGCCGGATATAAAGCATTAAAACGAATATCAGGGGCACCACAAATTAAAAATATGGTGATAGAAATCAGGGTGATTTTAAAAGTCTTCATATATAAATATTTTTTAAATTATCTCTTTTGTTACTTTACTCCTTCTTTTAATCCATTTACAAATGCAGCAAGATTGTCATTAGATACATCAGGAGGCATTCCACCTCCTGCAGACCATATAATTCTTCTTTTATCAGAAATGGAATTATACATTTTTAAGCTTGCTTCAAATACCTGATCGGGTGTTCCTGCTGCCAGTATATCCCGTGGCGGAAGATTGCCTAATAAGGTAATATCATTCCCTGTATGTATACGCATCTCCTGCAGATTATGTTCAAAGCTAAAATTGAAAAGGTTCACTCCCATCTCTTTTAAATAAGGGGCACAAATCATGCCATTTGCGTCATTATGAAAAAAATTAACTTTTGATTCAAAAGAAGCAAAAATCCTTTTAATGTATGGAACAGCAAATTCTCTGACCTCATCTTCTCCCAGGAATCCCACTATATCATCCAGCAATAAAATTCCTTCGATAGACATGAAAGTTTCTTTTTGTAAGCGAATCCAATTGACAAGAAATCTGCTTATTTTGTCCAGTAAAATATGTGTGTTTTCCGGCTCAAGTATTATGGCAGTCATTAATTCAGTGCTGCCCAGAAGAAACGAAGCTATGTTTAAAGGCCCCCTTGTTACGGCAAATTTTATTTCATGGCCCGCCTTTCGAATAAGAGAATGATTATCTAATAATCGTTGTAACACAAAAGGCAGAAGGCCATCAGTTTTTGGATTTGGCTCACGCAAATGAGAAGCTTCCGTTATATCCGCTAAAACTTTTTGTGCATGAGGAAGATTATTCTCTGAAAAGATCATTTGTGAGCCATAAGCGGATGGTTCAGTACACATTCCAAATTCAGACCAAAATCCTGGCAGGAAAATAATTTCGGGAAAAGTGTTTATAGCTTTAATATTTGAATCAAACCATAAACGTTCGGAAGAATAGTATTGAAGTGTGCTTATCCCATACCAACCTGGTATCCAGGGGCTGTCAATTATGAAACCGGTAACAGGATGAGAAGGCATTTCTCCATTAATAATTTCTAATAATAATTTCCACTGTTGATTATTCATTATTTGATAATAATAAGGCTGGTTGAAAATAAATTATAAACAGAAATTGTGTTTGATGTAAAATAAAGTATTCAATTATTAAATAAAAATATCAAAATTCATGCTGACAAACAAGATATCATAAATGTACTTTAAAGGAAAGTAACTTCTATTTCAATTTATCAAAAAGTTTTAGAGACTTTAAATTCATGAAAAAATCGTTGATATTTGTCCTGCATCTCCTAAGGATTTGACTTCGAAAATACTTTTCACCTGTACTAATTTTTTTATCTTTGTTTGCCATTGTACTAACTATCATTAATATGGTCCGATGAGTAAATATATCTATGATCTGATAGAAAAGGGTGAAGGACTTAATCTGGATTTTAAATTTGAAATTGCTGATTCACGCAAAATTGCCAGATCTATGGTTGCTTTTGCTAATACAGATGGAGGCAAATTGCTTATAGGTGTAAAAGATAATGGGAAAATAGCCGGGGTCAGGTCTGAAGAGGAATATTATATGCTTGATGCTGCTGCTAATTTATACTGTAAGCCACCATTAATCTTTAGTGTTAAAAAATGGAATATTGAAGGTCGAACTGTTCTTGAGGCCGATATTCCTCCCGCAACAGATAAACCTGTTCTTGCCCGTAATCATGATGGAAGATGGCTTGCATACGTCAGGGTTAATGACAGAAATGTTCTTGTAAATGCTATCCAGATAAGAGTATGGAAAAATGAAAAGAAGAAAAAAGGGGTATTTCTAAAATACACTAATAAGGAAAAGATACTAATGGATTATTTAGAAAAGAATTCCATTATCAATATAATTTCATTTTGTAAGCTTGCAGATTTATCATACAGAAAGGCTTCAGATATACTGGTTAAACTTGTGAGTTTGAAAATTCTTGAAATTGACTATCAGGATCAGGGGATTTATTATAAAATAAAGAAATAAAGCAACTCTGCTAATTTTTATAAAAATTTAATGATTTTAATTTTTGTTAAAAAAAACTCTATTTTTCAATTCATAAAAAATAGAGTTTTCTTAAATGAAGCATTAATTTTAAATAAATATTCTATACTTCAACAATTTCTGCTTTGCCTGCTGTCCTAATTACTGATTGAATCCCGTTATTACGACCGCTTTCACTTTTATAATTCTGACTGGTTCCAATTATTTGATTATTTGCTGCAGTAAGGTTAAAGCGGAACATTTTTGTCGGAGTGGTATTTTTTGTAAACCTTGATGGATCCACAGAGTTCTTCTTAACTGATTCCACCCCGTTCAAACAGGCAGCTTTTGTTGTGTAACCTTCACTGCCCAGTACAATCTGACCATTGTCAGCTTTAAGACGAAAGCGATATTCATTTTTTTTACCGCTTTGATAAATTTCAAATCTTGCCATTGTAATTGTTTTAAAAATTAATAGTTAAAAGCATTTATATTTATACTCATAATGATTAATAAAAATTTAAAGTCTGAGTTTAACTTGTTTGCTTTTTATTAGATAATTATTTAAATACCATAGATATAATATATTTTCAGATATTTGTTCTTTATCACAAATGAATTATCTGACCTGATGACTCAGGTATTAAAGTCTTTACTAAATTTTTAATACAAATTTTATTAAAAGATTTTTTAACGACCGCTATATGAATCGTTTACTGAATTATCATGGAAAGGTTATATTTTTAATGCTTTTTAAACAAATATCAATAAAGATGTATTATCATTTATCCGGTTACTGTGCAGGAAATTCAGTAAGCTGCAAGCTTTTCCAGTTTTTTTATTCGCTCGTCCACAGGTGGATGCGTACTTAACAGATTTTGCAATCCTCCCATAAAAGGATTAATGATAAATAGATGGCTGTCTGCAGCATTTCCGGTTGATAGCGGATATTTGGCAACACCATGTTGTAATTTGTTTAATGCATTTGCGAGAGCAAGAGGCTGGTTGCAGATTTGGGCACCTGTTTCATCTGCTGAATATTCCCTGACGCGTGAAATAAGCATTCTTATAATTAGTGCTGTAAAGGGTAGAACTATGATAAATAATATTGCAAGTGGATTTCTATTCTTATTGTCATTTGAAACCGCTCCAAATCTTCCCGGTTAACCAAGTAATGTTAAAGCTCCTGCGATAGTCGCGGCGACTGTACTGGTAAGAGTATCCCTGTTCTTTATATGGGCCAGCTCATGTGCAAGAACTCCTTCAAGTTCTTCTACTGATAATAGTTCAAGAATTCCTTCTGTTACAGCAACTGCAGCGCGGGAAGGATTCCTTCCTGTAGCAAATGCATTCGGGGCCATCTCAGGAATAATGTATACTTTAGGCATTGGTAATCCGGCATTAGCTGCCAGTTTTTTTACCATTTTATAAATATATGAATTAGAAGATTCATTAACTTCCTGTGCACGGTATCTGCTAAGGACAATTTTGTCGCTAAACCAGTAACTGAAAAAGTTCATTAGAAGTGCGAGAATAAATGCTATTATTGCTCCCTGCATTCCTCCAATTAAACCTCCGGCATAAATTAGCAAAATGGAAAGTAAAGTCAGCAGGAAAAAAGTTTTAATATTATTTTTCATTTGACTTAATTAATAATTTTATATAAATATTAAAATTGTTATTTGGATTATCAGGCTCAAAATTCCCCCAATTACCGTTTGCACTTGCTAATATAATATTAAATTCAGGAATAATAAGCATGTTGTTTCCTCCGGCACCAATAGTTATAAAAGTTTTTAAACTGCCATCCGGCCAGCTTAATTTATCAGGATGCAGTAATCCGCTATGATTAAACCACCAGTTAAAACCATAAATACCTGATCCAACAGCAAAATGTGAAGAACTACCGCCAAAGGTCCCAATATTTAGATAGTCGCTATTCTTTTCCTTAAATTTTCCTGTCAGTGGTAAATATTTTGGGACATTTGCTTTCATGTATTTTCTGAAATACTTTTTTGATACAGTTGGATGGCATAATCGTTATAAGCCCAGGCTTCGCCAGGTTTTTCCATGCGGGCATATCCGCTGGTCATATTTGCAAGATGGTAAAACTCTATTTCCTCATCTTTGTTATTTTATGTTTTTGCTCCCGATATTGTTTAGATAATTATTCAGATATTTTGTCAGATCTAATAAGTGTAGCTTTTGTTGAACAACAATAGATGATTGATTAAAATATTCATTGGATATATAATAATTTAAGCCATCTTTTGTGGCTATACCCTCAACCTGATGAAAAGGTAAGTTTATATTTATCTTTCTTTTATTTCCACTAAAAAACTCATGTTCTGTATAATCATAAAACAGGTAAAGAAATGGCTGTAATAAAATAGTATATCCGCATAATACTAATAACTTTTCCTCTTCCATATAGGCAGCCCCTGTGATTAAACCCTGAACATTATAATTTGACTTGTAAGTGGCAATATAATTTCCCGGCTGTTTAGGTAAAGAATAAATAGTGGTCCTTTGTGTTATCCATTGTTTTGTAAATAAATAAATACTGTCAGAACTAACAACAAATGCTTCACAATCAAAATCAGTGTTATTTGGTCCCTGTGAAGAAAAATCTGTCCTGAAAGGGTATTCAAAATGGATAGTATCTGTTAATGTAGAACCAGAAAGAATTGAGCTTTTATCGATTCTGTAAATTTTAAGATCTTTTCTGCTCCCGTCAGCATTGTTGCCAAAATCTCCAATATATAAATAATTATTATCCTGTGAGATTTCTTCCCAATCAATATTAAATGTGTCATATAATGGAAATACAAGTAAGGAATCTATGTTTACTGTATCAAATGCATAAAGATTTGTATCATCACTATCGTTTATTGTCCAGATCAGGCCATTCCAAGTTATAAGCCCGGAGGTTTCATTTATTTGATGAGGTAATAACCAGCTTTTAACAGGACTAACTGAAGCGGGGCCATATATACAATTGCCATTGTTATGTATTGCCGGGGAACTATAATTAGAAGCCAAAGGGTCAGTACACCCTTCATAATTATACTCAGTAGTTTTACAATTAACCAGGAATAATAAAAAGACAATGCAAATTTTCCACATTTTTAAATATTAATTTCATTTATTCCTTTTTTCAGGTCAAAGCAGATAAAAGTGTGATCTTTGTCCTGATAAAATGTATTTGTATTTAGATCTTTAATGTTATTTATTCTTTTTAGAGAGATGAAATCTGTATTCTCAGAATTAACAGACGGATTCTTTAATCTGGTATTAATCTTAAGCGTAAACCAGGGTGATGCAAAGGGCGCCCTGAGTAAGATTTTTTTGCCTGAAATGCTGATAGTTGTTAATTCTTTCGCTGCCCAATATCTTGCTATCTCAGATAATTTCATCCAAATAAGATTATTATATTTCTGATTAAGTCTTTTATTAGCTTCTTTCAATAATACAACTGAGCCTATTGGCAATAATTTATTC
>CAZLXM010000083.1:4791-17612 GCA_964563105.1 uncultured Bacteroidaceae bacterium | reverse complement strand
GGAACAAGAAAGGGGGATTACTATTACTTCAGCTGCTATAACTACTTATTGGGATTATAAAAACGAAAAATATAAAATAAACATAATTGACACCCCCGGACATGTTGATTTCACAATGGAGGTGGAAAGGTCATTACGTGTTCTTGATGGTGCTATAGCTGTGTTCTGTGGAGTAGGTGGTGTCGAGCCACAATCTGAAACTGTTTGGCGTCAGGCTAATAAATATAATGTACCAAGAATTGCATTTATAAATAAACTTGACAGGGCAGGTTCTGACTTTTTTCGGGTTGTTGCCGAAATTGAGGAAAAGTTGGATTGTAACCCTGTACCTATGCAGATTCCAATAGGATCCGAAGAAGATTTTAACGGTGTCATTGATCTGATTGAAAGAAAAGCAGTTATTTGGAAACATGATGAAACTTTTGGTACAACTTATTATTTAGAAGATATACCCGAAGAATATCTTGATTTGACTGAAGAATGGAGAGAAAAACTTATTGAAGCTGTTTGTATTTCTGATGACAAACTATTGGATAAATTTCTGGAAAACAGGGATGCTATATCAGTTGATGAGTTTATGGAAGCTACACGCTGCGCTACTATTAAGCAGGAAATTGTACCTGTTTTCTGTGGTGCTGCTTTCAAAAATAAAGGAATTCAAAGATTATTGGATGGTATTTGTGCACTTTTGCCGAGCCCGTTAGATATAGATGCTGTTAAAGGTATTGACCCAAATACAGAAAAAGAGCTTGAAAGGAAAGCTGATTCAGAGGAACCTCTGGCAGCGCTTGCATTTAAAATAGCAATTGATCCTTTTGTCGGAAGGCTTGTTTATTTAAGGGTTTACTCGGGTATATTGCGCCAGGGAACAATGGTCTACAATCCAAGAACAGGAAGAAAAGATCGTGTGAATAGAATTTATCAGATGCAGGCAAATAAGCAAATACCTAAAGATTTCATTGAGGCAGGTGATATATGTGCCTGTGTAGGTTTTAGAGATTTAAGAACAGGAGATACCGTTTGTGCAATTAACAAACCAATTGTCCTGGAATCTATGGAATTTCCGGAACCTGTTATCAGTATTGCAATTGAACCTAAAACGCAGCCAGATATTGAAAAGCTGAGCCTTTCGCTCGCAAAACTTGCCGAAGAAGATCCAACCTTTCAGGTAAAAACAGATCCGGAGTCTGGTCAGACTATTATAAGCGGGATGGGTGAACTTCATCTGGAAATATTAATAGACAGGCTCAGACGTGAATTTAAAATAGAATGTAATCAGGGTAATCCCATGGTTAACTATAAAGAGGCCCTTAGCACTGAAATTGTACATCATGAGATATTCAGGAAACAAACAGGCGGTAAAGGTAAATTTGCGGAAATAATGGTTAGGATTGGCCCGCCCGATAAAGGAGTTATTGGATTACAGTTTGTTAATGAAGTAAAAGGAGGAAATATACCCAGGGAATTTATCCCTTCTGTTGAAAAAGGCTTTAAAGAAGCAATGAGAAATGGGCCCTTAGCCGGGTTTCCACTGGAAGGTCTTAAAGTGGTACTATTTGACGGTTCAACCCATCCGGTCGACTCAGATTCGCTTTCTTTTGAAATAGCCGCTGTCCATGCTTTTAGAGCCGCAGCCAAAAATGCCAGGCCGGTATTACTTGAACCGCTGATGTCAGCAGAAATAGTTACTCCTGAAGAATATATTGGAGATGTTGTAGGTGACTTAAATAAGCGCAGGAGTCAGATTGAAGGTATACAGGCAAAAGCCGGGGCGAAAGTTGTTAAAGCTAAAGTGCCCCTGGCCGAACAGTTTGGATATGTAACGGTTCTTAGAACATTAACATCAGGAAGGGCGATTTCTTCAATGGAGTTTTCGCATTATAATGAAGTGCCCGCTGAAATATCGGGTATACTTCTTGAAAGAATAACAGGAAAAACATTTGTATAATATTTTATAAACAGAATGAGCCAGAAGATTAGAATTAAACTGAAATCTTACGATCATAACCTGGTAGATAAATCTGCCGAAAAAATCGTTAAGACTGTAAAATCAACCGGTGCGGTTGTAAGTGGACCTATTCCCCTGCCAACTCATAAAAGGATATTTACTGTATTAAGATCCCCTTTTGTAAATAAAAAATCCAGGGAACAGTTCCAGCTCAGTTCCTATAAAAGACTGCTGGATATATACAGCTCAACACCAAAAACAATTGATGCTCTTATGAAGCTTGAATTACCAAGCGGAGTGGAAGTTGAAATAAAGGTATAAAGAAAATTTATATTAGATTAAATAGTATTTAAAAATTAAGATAATCATGCCAGGATTAATTGGTAAAAAAATTGGAATGACTTCCATATATGATGAGGAAGGAAGACAGGTCCCATGCACTGTTATAGAGGCCGGCCCCTGTGTAGTAACACAAATTAAGACTGTAGAGAATGATGGTTATTCTGCTGTACAGCTTGCTTTTGATGACAAAAAAGAGAAAAATACCACACGACCTTTACTGGGCCATTTTAAAAAAGCAAATACCATTCCGAAACGAAAAGTTGTGGAATTGAAGGGATTTTATAACGATTTTAAATTAGGGGATGTTATTACTGTAAATTATTTCAAAGATGATTTATGGCTGGATGTTGTAGGTTTTTCAAAAGGAAAAGGTTTTCAGGGAGTAATGAAAAGGCATGGGTTCAGAGGTGATGATGCAAGCCATGGACAACATAATCGTGACAGGGCACCCGGATCAATTGGAGCTTCATCCTACCCTTCACGCGTGTTCAAAGGCATTAGTATGGCCGGGCGCATGGGAGGCAAAAGGACAATGGTTCTTAACCTGAGGGTAATGAAAATAATTCCCGAAAGCAATCTTCTTTTACTGAAAGGTTCGGTCCCGGGATCAAATGGTTCATATTTAATTATTGAAAAATAATGGAATTAACAGTTTATAAAATAACAGGAGAAGAAACCGGGAGAAAGGTTAAACTCAATAAAGATATTTTTGGCCTGGAACCTAATAATCATGCAATTTATCTTGATGTGAAAAATATCCTGGCAAACCGAAGACAGGGAACGCATAAAACAAAAGAAAGAAGTGAAGTAGCAGGTAGTACCAGAAAAATTAAAAAACAAAAAGGTACCGGTAGTGCACGGGCCGGAGATATTAAAAATCCAATTTTTAGAGGCGGGGGAATAATATTTGGGCCCCAACCCAGAGATTATAGCTTTAAACTCAATAAAAAAGTTAAACAGCTTGCAAGGAAATCTGCCTTATCTTATAAAGCATTAAATAATCAGATTCTTGTAGTAGAGGATTTTAATTTGGAAGCGCCTAAAACCAAAGATTTTTATGCAATACAGAAAAATCTTAAAATAAACGATAAAAAGTCACTTATAGTTTTTAAAGACAAAAATAATAACATATATTTGTCCTCTCGAAATTTGCAGCATTCTAAGGTTGTAACTCTCTCAAATTTAAATACATACGATATCATGAATTCGACGATGATAATGTTTCTGGAGAGTTCACTTGATGCTTTGCAAGTTAATGAATAGAAAAATTAAGGGTTTTAACCATGAATATAATTAAAAAACCTATTATTACAGAAAAACTTACCGCTCAGGGTGAAAAGATGAACCGATATGGTTTTATTGTTGACAAATCTGCTAACAAGCTTCAGATAAAGAAAGCAGTTGAAGGTTTATACAATGTTACAGTTGTCAAAGTAAATACACGTATCTATGGCGGAAAAGTAAAGTCGCGTTTTACCAAAAGTGGTGTTCAGATTGGAAAAACGGCATCAGCCAAACACGCGGTGGTTACCCTTAAAGAAGGAGATACAGTAGATTTCTATAGTAATATATAGTTGTAATGACAGTAAAAAAACTTAAACCTGTTACCCCAGGCCAGAGATTCAGGATTTTATTATCCAATGATGATATTACCGCTACAAAGCCTGAAAAAAGTCTTATCAGGCCTTTGAAAAAGAGTGGTGGAAGAAATCATTCCGGTAAGATGACCGTTAGGAATATTGGAGGAGGACATAAAAGACAATACCGGATCATTGATTTTAAAAGAGACAAAGACAATTTACCGGCAGTGGTCAGGACAATTGAATATGATCCCAACAGATCTGCACGTATAGCGCTTGTGGTTTATAAAGATGGAGAAAAAAGATATATTCTCGCGCCATCTGGTTTAACTGTAGGGCAAACTATTATTTCGGGTGATAATGTAGCACCTGAAATTGGTAATACCCTGCCACTTTCCAATATACCCCTTGGTACAATTATCCATAATATTGAATTGTATCCGGGAAGAGGAGGTGTTTTGGCCAAAAGTGCAGGTGTTTCTGCGCAGCTTACATCAAGAGACGGAAAGTATGCTATTATAAAATTGCCTTCAGGCGAATCAAGGATGATACTTGTAAAATGTAAAGCTACTGTCGGTTCCCTGTCAAATTCAGACCATAGTCTGGTAAGGTCAGGAAAGGCAGGAAGAAGCAGATGGCTGGGAAGGCGTCCAAGGACCAGGGGAGTTGCAATGAACCCGGTTGATCATCCAATGGGTGGTGGAGAAGGAAAGGCTTCCGGAGGACATCCCAGATCAAGAAAAGGATTGATCGCAAAAGGATATAAGACAAGGCCCAAGAAAAAAGTATCTAATAAATTTATTGTCGAAAAAAGAAAGTCAAAATAATTCGTAAAGTATGAGCCGCTCATTAAAAAAAGGACCGTTTATTGACAGTAAACTCGAAAAAAGAGTTTTGGAAATGAACTCTTCAGGGAAAAAACAGGTTATTAAAACATGGTCAAGAAGAAGCCTGATATCTCCTGATTTTGTGGGAAATACAATAGCTGTGCACAATGGTAATAAATTTATCCCGGTATATATAACGGAGAATATGGTTGGCCATAAATTGGGAGAATTCGCCCCTACCAGGATTTTCAGAGGACATGGCGGCAAACAGAAATAATAAATTTTTATAGGCATGGGTTCAAGAAAAAGAAATAGTGCAATTCAGCTAAAAGAAGAAAAAAAGAAAAAGACTGTTGCAATTTTGAGAAATTGCCCGACATCACCCCGAAAGATGAGATTAGTTGCAGACCTGGTGAGAGATGTTGAGATAAACAGAGCTTTGGATATCTTAAAGTTCACTCCAAATGATGGAGCAAGAAAAATTGAGAAATTACTTCTCTCTGCTATCGCAAACTGGCAGGTTAAAAATGAAGGTGTACGTGTTGAAGATAGTAATCTTTATGTAAAAGAGATTTATGTGGATTCGGCAAGAATGCTGAAAAGATTGCGCCCCGCACCTCAGGGCCGGGGTTACAGGATACGGAAAAGATCTAACCATGTTACTGTTGTTCTCGGTAGCCGTAATATTAACGAAGTTGAAATTAATAATTAATACATGGGACAAAAAGTTAATCCGATATCAAACCGCTTAGGAATTATTAAAGGATGGGATTCCAACTGGTATGGAGGCAGAGATTATTCTTCCAAACTTATTGAAGATACAAAGATAAGAGAATACCTGAATGCCCGTCTTGCAAAGGCAAGTATTTCAAAAATTGTTATTGAACGTACATTAAAGCTTATTACTGTAACCGTGAATACTGCAAGGCCCGGGATTATTATTGGTAAAGGAGGGCAGGAAGTTGATAAATTAAAGGAAGAATTAAAAAATATCACCAAAAAGGAAGTTCAAATCAATATTTTCGAAGTAAAAAGGCCGGAACTTGATGCTGTTATAGTTGGAAATAATATTGCCAGGCAAATTGAAGGGAAGATTTCATACAGAAGAGCTATTAAGATGGCGATCGCTTCAACAATGAGAATGGGGGCTGAAGGTATAAAAGTTTTGGTCTCCGGACGTCTCGGAGGTGCCGAAATGGCAAGGTCCGAAACATATAAGGAAGGAAGGATCCCATTACATACTTTAAGGGCAGATATTGATTATGCCCTAAGTGAAGCTCATACTAAAGTTGGTGTTATAGGAATTAAGGTATGGATATGTAATGGAGAAATATACGGTAAACGTGATTTATCACCCAATATAGGGGCAAAAAATGTTAAACCTAAACAGGGTGCTTATAATCCGGGAAGTAAGAAAAAAAGAAAATAATTATTCTATTTCTTAAAATTATCAGGAAATGTTACAACCAAAGAAGACGAAATATAGAAGACAGCAAAAAGGTCGTATGAAGGGTAATGCACAACGTGGCACACAGCTAGTTTATGGTTCTTTCGGGATCAAAGCATTAGAGAATGCATGGATTACCGGCAGGCAGATTGAAGCTGCCCGACAGGCAATTACACGTTATATGAAAAGGGAAGGTCAAATATGGATTCGGATATTTCCGGATAAGCCCATAACCAAAAAACCTGCTGAAGTTAGAATGGGAAAAGGTAAAGGTGCACCTGAAGGATTTGTATGTCCGGTTACTCCCGGGAGGATCCTTATTGAAGCAGAAGGTGTTCCTTTTGAAGTAGCAAGAGAAGCTTTAAGACTTGGATCACAGAAATTTCCGATTTTAACCAAATTTGTAATCCGGCATGATTATGTGGAAGATTAATAATAATTAAAAAGTGGTTTAAAATATCTGATAATCATGTATGCTTATAATATTTATATAATTATAAATACAGGAATAAAAAGATAGAACAGGCAAATATCAAAAATCGAAATTTAAATCAAAAAAGAGATGAAAGCCTCTGAATTAAAAGAAATGACAAATAAGGAATTGTTAGAACGTCTGGAAACAGAAAAGGATGATTTTACCAGATTAAAGCTGAATCATGCAGTTTCACCTCTTGACAATCCGCTTAAATTGAGATATACAAGAAGGAATATTGCCAGAATGTTAACTGAGCTAAATAGACGGCAACTATCAGAAACTTCCAAAAGTTAATTTACTCAAATGGAAACAATAAAAAGAAATTTCAGAAGAGAACGCATAGGGGTTGTTACCAGTAATAAAATGGATAAATCCATTACTATTGCTGTAAAAACAAAGATGAAGCACCCTATTTATCAAAAATTTGTGAATAGGACATCAAAGTTTATGGCTCATGATGAAAAAAATGAATGTAATATTGGGGATACTGTTAAAATTATGGAAACAAGGCCCTTAAGTAAACATAAACGGTGGAGAGTAATTGAAATTATTGAAAGAGCTAAATAGTTATGATACAACAGGAAAGCAGACTTATAGTAGCTGATAACAGCGGAGCAAAAGAGGTACTATGTATCCGCGTTCTCGGTGGTACCAGAAAACGATATGCAAGTATCGGAGATAAAATTGTTGTTACTGTTAAAAGTGCAGTCCCCGCAGGAGATATAAAGAAAGGGACTGTATCTAAAGCAGTTGTTGTGCGGACAAAAAAGGAAGTTCGACGTCCCGACGGATCCTATATTCGTTTTGATGATAATGCAGTAGTTTTACTCAATAATATGGATGAAATACGCGGTACCCGTATTTTTGGGCCTGTTGCCAGAGAATTAAGGGATAAGTATATGAAAATTGTTTCACTTGCTCCGGAGGTTTTATAATATTTAAAGATCAGTTTCATGTCAGAAAAATTTCATATCAAAAAAGGTGACCAGGTAATTGTTATAACCGGTGAATACAAAGGTCAGCAAGGCCGAATTCTTGAAATAAATCGTAGCAAAAAAACTGCTATTGTTGAAGGTGTAAATTTGGTTTCCCGGCATACAAAACCTAATGCAAAAGCTCCCCAGGGCGGGATCCTGAAAAAGGAAAGCCCGATTCATATATCAAATCTGAATGTTGTTGATCCTTCTACCGGAAAACCAACTCGTATTGGCCGGAGACTTGATGCAAACGGAAAATTAGTTCGTTACGCCAAAAAATCAGGAGAGGAGATTAAATAATGGAATATACACCTACAATAAAAAAGAAATACAGGGAAGAAATCACACCTGCATTGAAAGAAAAATTTAATTATAAAACTGTTATGCAGGTCCCCAGGTTAACAAAAATCGTTATTAATGCCGGGGTCGGCGCTGCTATTGCCGATAAAAAGCTTATTGAAACTGCACAGGAGGAATTATCCCTTATTGCCGGACAAAAAGCAGTTCAAACATATTCAACAAAAGATATTTCAAATTTTAAACTTCGTCGTGGAATGCCAATTGGTGTGAAAGTTACACTACGCAGGGATAAAATGTACGAATTTCTTGAAAGGCTTGTACATGTAGCATTACCAAGAATCAGAGACTTTAATGGAATAAATAATAAATTGGATGGAAGGGGAAATTATACTTTAGGAATATCTGAACAAATCATTTTTCCGGAGATAGATATTGATAAGATCACTAAAATAATGGGCCTTGAAATTACATTTGTAACAAATGCCCGGAGTGATGAAGAAGGATATGCACTTCTAAAAGAATTTGGATTACCTTTTAAACGATAATAATAAAAATATAAATACTTTATGGCAAAAGAATCATTGAAAGCCCGGGAAGTTAAGCGCAAAATGCTTGTTGAAAAATATGCCGAAAAACGTGCCAGATTAAAAGCTGAGGGTGACTATGTCGGTTTGAGCAGGCTTCCCAGAAATTCGAACCCTATAAGATTACATAATCGTTGTAAAATTACCGGAAGGCCTAAAGGTTACATAAGGCAGTTCGGTATAAGCAGGATTACTTTCAGGGAAATGGCTTCGGAAGGACTAATTCCCGGTGTGAAAAAAGCCAGTTGGTAATAAATTAATAAATTAAAGAAGATTAAATTTATACAAAGATGACAGATCCGATAGCAGATTTTCTTACCAGAATAAGGAATGCAGTTCAGGCAAAGCACCGTGTGGTTGAAGTGTCTGCTTCCAATATTAAAAAAGATATAACCCGGATTCTATTTGAAAAAGGATATATTCTTAATTATAAGTTTATAGATGAAGAGCCACAGGGCAAAATTAAAATTGCACTTAAGTATAATCAGGACACTAAAACACCGGCAATTAAAAAAATTGGAAGAATAAGCCGTCCAGGCCTGCGAAAATATTCGGGAAGTGGAGAACTACCCAGAATACTCAACGGACTCGGAGTTGCAATTATTAGTACTTCACAGGGAGTTATGACCGATAAGGAAGCCCGGAAGTTAAATATAGGCGGTGAAGTTTTATGTTACGTTTATTAATAGGAGGATATTTTCCATGTCAAGGATAGGTATTTTACCCATAAATATTCCACAAGGAGTTGCGATTACAGTTAACGATGACAACATTGTTACTGTGAAAGGCCCTTTGGGTGAGTTGACCCGGAAGGTTGACAAAGATATTAAAGTTAATATTGAGGCTGATATCATTAATATATCACGTCCCACAGAACAAAAAAGGCATAAAGCCCTTCATGGTCTTTACAGGTCATTAATAAATAATATGGTAAAAGGTGTATCCGAAGGCTTTACTCTTCAACAGGAATTAGTTGGAGTTGGTTTTCGGGCGGAATCAAAAGGTCAGATATTAGAGCTTTCTTTAGGTTTTTCACATGATATTTACATTGAATTACCCCCGGAGGTAAAGGTGGAAGCACAAACTCAAAGACGCAGTAACCCAATAATAACTTTAAGTTCACATGATAAACAATTACTTGGCCAGGTTGCTGCTAAAATTAGGTCCTTAAGGCCACCTGAACCATTTAAAGGAAAAGGAATTAAATTTGTAAACGAACAATTGCGCAGGAAAGCAGGTAAATCTGCCAATGTATAATTGATTAATTTTTAGGCAATGGCTTTAACTAAAAACGAAAGAAGACAACGAATAAGGTATAGGATCCGCAGAAAGATCAGTGGTACTGCTACCAGGCCCAGGATGTCGGTATTTAGGAGTAATAATCAGATTTATGTACAATTGATTGATGATGTTGCCGGAAGAACATTACTTGAAACTTCATCTTTGCAAAAAGAAATAGCAGAAAAAACCGGTATTACAAAATCTGAACAGGCAAAATTGGTCGGAAAACGTATTGCTGAATTAGCTTTAGCTAAAGGAATCACCGAAGTGGTATTCGACAGAAGTGGTTATCTGTATCATGGAAGAGTGAAAAATCTTGCAGATCAGGCAAGAGAAAACGGACTAAAATTTTAATATAGAATATGTCAACAAGTATAAGGAAAGTAAGAACAACAGACCTTGAATTAAAAGACCGCCTTGTTAGTATCCAAAGAGTGACAAAAGTTACTAAAGGTGGCCGTACATTTAGCTTTTCAGCTATTGTTGTGGTTGGAAATGAGGAGGGTATTGTAGGATATGGTCTTGGAAAGGCTAATGAAGTTACTACAGCTATAGCTAAAGGAATAGAAGATGCCAAAAAGAATCTTATAAAAGTACCAATTATAAGAGGGACTATTCCTCATGAACAGATTGCAAAATATGGAGGGGCAAGAGTCTTTATTAAACCTGCTTCCGGTGGTACCGGAGTAGTTGCCGGAGGAGCAATGAGGGCTGTATTTGAAAGTGTGGGTATTAAAGATATCCTGGCAAAGTCTAAAGGATCATCAAACCCTCATAACCTCGTTAAAGCAACTTTCAATGCACTCCTTGAGTTGCGCGACCCATATACAGTGGCTCAGCATAGAGCAGTAGATATTGAAACAGTTTTTAACGGTTAAAATTCGCTAATATAATGGCAAAGATTAAAATAACTCAGGTTAAAAGCAGAATAGGCAGCACCGAAAGACAAAAAAAGACTTTGGATGCCCTGGGATTGAAAAAAATGAATAATCCGGTAATAAAAGAAGATAATCCCCAGATAAAAGGCATGATCAGGAAAGTTTACCATCTGGTAAAAGTCGAGGAAATAAATTAAGTACAGTAAAAATAATAGAAATGGATTTAAGTAATTTAAAACCGGCAAAAGGATCAACTAAAAGCAGAAAACGGCTGGGAAGAGGTCAGGGATCAGGAAGAGGCGGGACTTCTACAAGAGGACATAAAGGCCAGCAGTCAAGATCAGGATATTCCAGGAAAAAAGGACACGAAGGCGGACAAATGCCCTTACAAAGAAGAATACCGAAATATGGTTTTACCAATATAAACAGAAAAGAGTTTAAAGCAATTAATATCAGTACACTCGAAGATATTGCCAATAAAAAGAAAATTGACAGCTTTGATATTAATACTTTTATAGAAGCTGGCCTTATTTCAGGAAATTCGCAAGTAAAAATTCTGGGAAATGGCACTTTGACATTAAAACTATCCGTGAAAGCCCATGCTTTCTCTAAAAAGGCAAAAGAAATTATAGAAACTATGGGAGGGACAACTGAGATAGTATAATTTGGGAGATGAAATTTTATAAAAACCTGTTATAACTAAAACGGAATGAAAGCATTCATTGAAACTATAAGAAATATTTTTAAAATTGAGGAGCTGAAAGAAAGGATCCTTTATACTCTTGCATTGCTTTTAGTATACCGGATTGGTGCACAGGTTGTTTTGCCCGGAATTAATCCTGCTGCACTGGAAGGGTTAAAATCTCAGACGTCTAAAGGAATTCTCGGTCTTCTTGATATTTTCAGTGGAGGCGCTTTTTCAAATGCATCAGTTTTTGCCCTTGGAATAATGCCTTATATTTCAGCTTCTATTGTTATACAATTGTTAGGTATTGCAGTTCCATATTTTCAGAAATTACAGAAAGAAGGTGAAAGTGGAAGAAGAAAACTTAATCAGATTACCCGTTATCTGACATTAGGAATTCTTTTATTACAAGCTCCGGGATATCTCGCAAACCTCAGGGCCCAGGCTCCGGATGCATATACTCCCGGTTTCTCAAATATTGCTGCAATGATCATTCTCACTGCAGGGACAATGTTTGTAATGTGGCTGGGGGAAAGGATTACCGATAAAGGAATAGGAAATGGAATATCTCTTATAATAATGATCGGTATAATTGCACGATTACCATTTGCAATCATTGCCGAGTTCGGATCACGTCTTGAACAACAAGGAGGTGGCCTGGTAGCATTTCTTGTGGAAATAGTATTTCTTTTCTTTATATTTATGGGAACAATTCTTCTGGTACAGGGAACCAGAAGAATACCTGTTCAATATGCAAAACGAATAGTTGGCAATAAACAATATGGCGGTGTTCGTCAATATATCCCACTTAAAGTTAATGCTGCCGGAGTTATGCCTATTATTTTTGCACAGGCATTAATGTTTATCCCGATAACTGTTGCCGGATTTGCTGACTCTGAAGCCATGACCGGTTTTGCTGCCGCCTTCGCTAACATGCAGGGGTTCTGGTATAACTTTGTATTTGCAATCCTTATAATATTGTTTACCTACTTTTATACGGCAGTTACAATAAATCCTGTTCAGATGGCAGAAGATATGAAAAAGAACGGGGGATTTATTCCAGGGATTAAACCCGGAAGGAAAACGGTTGAATTTCTTGATACAGTAATGTCACGCATTACTCTGCCAGGATCATTTTTTCTTGCATTTGTTGCTATTTTACCTGCATTTGCAATGATTGCAGGAGTTAATAACAAGTTTGCACAGTTCTATGGCGGGACTTCGCTATTAATACTTGTTGGTGTTATCCTGGATACTCTGCAACAAATAGAGAGTTATTTGTTGATGAGACATTATGATGGTCTGATGAAATCCGGAAGAATTAAAGGCAGAACCGGAGGTGTTGCAATATAATTCTGTCTTATAGGAAGTTCTTTGATGATTTATATAAAAACAACAGAAGAGATAGAAAAATTGAGAGCCAGTAATTTATTGGTCTCAAAGACACTCGCTGAAGTTGCAAAATATATTTATCCAGGGATTAGCACTGATAAACTT
>CAZLXM010000083.1:0-4781 GCA_964563105.1 uncultured Bacteroidaceae bacterium | reverse complement strand
GAGTTTATACGAGATAATAAAGCAATACCCGGATTTCTGGGATACAGGGGTTACCCTAAAACACTTTGCACTTCAGTAAACGCACAGATCGTTCACGGGATTCCTTCACAATATGAATTGAAAGAAGGAGATTTGATATCGATTGATTGCGGAGTGGTCCTTGACGGATATTATGGTGATAGCGCTTATACTTTTGGCGTTGGTGAGGTTAGCACCGGGATCAAAAAATTAATGGAAGTTACCAGAGAATCATTATATCTTGGAGTGGAAAAAGCAGTAGCCGGATCCAGAACCGGAGACATTGGTTTCGCAATTCAGTCTTACTGTGAAAAAGCTGGTTACAGTGTTGTTAGAGAATTGGTAGGGCATGGTATAGGTAAAAATTTACATGAAGAACCTGAAGTGCCTAATTATGGAAGAAAAGGTACAGGTGTAAAATTACAAAAAGGTATGGTTATATGTATTGAGCCCATGATAAATATGGGTAAAAGACATATCTTTCAGGAGAATGACGGATGGACAATACGTACGGCTGATAAGTTGCCTTCAGCTCATTTTGAGCTGGCTGTTGCTGTTGATAACAGTAAACCTGATATCCTCTCAACATTTAGATATATTGAAGAACAAATAAATAGTATTAAGTAAAAATATATGGCAAAACAACCCTCTATAGAGCAGGACGGAGTTATAACTGAAGCATTGTCAAATGCAATGTTCAGGGTTGAGCTGGAAAATGGGCATATAATAACTGCCCATATATCCGGTAAAATGCGAATGCATTATATTAAACTATTGCCTGGTGACAGAGTGAAAGTGGAAATGTCACCATATGATTTATCAAAAGGAAGAATATCTTTTAGATACAAATAATAATAAAATGAAGGTAAGAGCATCAGTAAAGAAACGCAGTGGAAGCTGTAAAATCGTAAGAAGAAAAGGACGATTATATGTTATTAATAAAAAGAATCCCAGATTCAAACAAAGACAGGGTTAATTAATTTATGATTTATAATTAAAGCAAGATATGGCTAGAATTGTTGGCGTTGATTTGCCAAAAAATAAAAGAGGTGAGATCGGGCTCACATATATTTTCGGTATAGGCAGAAGTGCCGCACGCACAATACTGCGTAAAGCCGGAGTTGACCAGGAAATAAAGGTTAAAGACTGGACTGACAGTCAGATCAGTGAGATTCGCCGGGTTATTAATGAGGAATATAAAGTGGAAGGAGAGCTGAGGTCAATAGTTCAGATGAATATTAAACGATTGATGGATATAGGATGTTATCGCGGAATCCGTCATCGGTCGGGATTACCTGTAAGAGGACAGAGTACAAAGAATAATGCAAGGACCCGGAAAGGAAGGAAAAAAACTGTAGCAAATAAAAAGAAAGCAACTAAATAAGATTAATTAAGATGGCAAAAAAGACAGGCACGTCAAAAAAGAAAGTTGTTAATGTTGACCCAATTGGACAGGCACATATACATGCTTCGTTTAATAATATTATTATCTCTCTGACCAATAGCGCCGGTCAGGTAATATCATGGGCATCAGCCGGAAAAATGGGTTTCAGAGGTTCCAAAAAAAATACTCCCTATGCAGCTCAGATGGCAGCTCAGGATGCTGCAAAAACCGCTCTTGATATGGGATTGCGAAAAGTAAAAGTATATGTTAAAGGTCCGGGTTCAGGCCGTGAATCAGCAATCAGGACCATTCATACTGCCGGTATAGAAGTAACTGAGATCATTGATGTTACACCTATGCCACATAATGGTTGCCGTCCACCTAAAAGAAGAAGAGTTTAATTTTAGAAAATAAATATATAAATGGCGAGATATACAGGACCCAGATCAAGGATTGCAAGAAAATTCGGTGATCCAATTTTTGGAGCAGATAAACATTTTGAAAAGAAAAACTATCCTCCCGGACAACACGGGCAGAATAAGAGAAGACGTAAAACTTCAGAATATGGGATACAGCTTCTGGAAAAACAAAAAGCTAAATATACATACGGAGTACTGGAGAGACAATTTAGAAACCTCTTCGATAAAGCTTCCAGGAGTAAAGGTATTAAGGGGGAAATTCTTCTTCAGCTTTTAGAATCCAGGCTTGATAATATTGTATATCGCCTTGGAATTGCTCCTTCACGTGCTGCCGCACGCCAGTTGGTTACACACAGACATATTATGGTTAACGGAAACGTTGTTAATATACCATCTTATTCTTTGAAGCCAGGAGATATTGTTAGTGTAAGAGAAAAATCAAAATCCCTTGAAGTTATTGGTGATTCTCTGTCTTCACGGCGTTCAGTTGCATCCTGGCTGGAATGGGATCCACAGATGATGACAGGGAAATATTTATCATTTCCTGAAAGAAGTGATATTCCTGAAAATATCAGGGAACAGTTAATAGTAGAATTATATTCAAAATAAAAAAAATGGCAATATTAGCATTTCAGAAACCTGATAAGGTTATAATGCTCGAAGCCGATGATCATTACGGTAAATTCGAGTTTCGTCCTCTTGAACCAGGGTATGGCATCACTGTTGGAAATGCGCTCAGGAGGATACTACTTTCATCATTGGAAGGATTCGCAATAACAAATATTAAGATCGACGGAGTTGAACATGAGTTTTCTACTATAACCGGAGTAATGGAAGATGTTACACAAATAATCCTTAATATCAAACAAATAAGGTTTAAAAGACAAATTGAAGACCTTAATGATGAGAAAATTACGGTTACAATTAGTGGTCAGGAAACATTTAAGGCAGGAGATCTTAATCGTTTTCTTAGCGGATTCAAAGTTCTGAATACTGAACATGTTATTTGCAGAATGGAACCTGATGTTAAGCTGCATATGGAATTATATATAAATAAGGGAAGGGGTTATGTTTCTTCTGAAGAAAATAAACCGGTTGAACACGAATTTGGGCTTATTAGTATAGATTCTATTTTTACACCCATAAAAAATGTTCAGTTCTCTGTTGAAGACTATCGTGTAGAACAAAAAACAGATTATGAAAAACTTATCATTCAGCTAAATACAGATGGATCCATTCATCCCAAAGATGCATTGAAAGAAGCAGCTAAAATCCTGATCTACCATTTTATGTTATTTTCAGATGAAAAGATAACGCTTGATACGGATGAGAAATTTATGACTGATGAATTTGACGAGGAAATCCTGCATATGCGTCAACTTTTAAAGACAAAACTTGTTGATCTCGACCTTTCAGTCAGGGCATTAAACTGTCTGAAAGCTGCCGAGGTAGAAACATTATTTGATCTGGTCAAATTTAATAAAAATGATCTGCTCAAATTCAGGAATTTTGGTAAAAAATCGCTTGCAGAACTCGAAGAATTACTGGGTTCAATGAATCTGAACTTCGGGATGGATACTAGTAAATACAAATTAGACAAGGAATAATATAAAATGAGACACAGGAAGAGTTTCAATCATTTAGGAAGAAAAAGTGCTCACAGAAATGCAATGCTTGCTAATATGGCAGCATCATTGATCCTGCATAAAAGGATTGAGACAACTACAGCCAAAGCTAAGGCTTTACGGACTTATGTTGAGCCTTTAATAACAAAATCAAAAGAAGATACCACTCATTCAAGAAGGGTTGTCTTTAGTCATCTTCAAAATAAAGAAGCGGTAACTGAATTATTTCGTGAGGTTGCAGTAAAAGTCCATGACAGGCCAGGAGGATATACCAGGTTATTAAAACTGGGTACACGTCTGGGAGATAGTGCCGAAATGTGTATAATTGAGCTGGTTGATTTTAATGAGAATATGCTGGCCGAAACAATTGCAAAACCAAAAGCGGGAAGAAGAAGAAGAGGATCAAAAAAGAAAGATCAGGATAAGCCTGCAGTTTCCTCTGTTGCAGCTGAAGAAAAGACTGCTGTAAGCGAAGAGAAAAAAGATATAATAGAGTCTGCTGAAGTGAAAAAGGAAGTAGAAGATAGCGGAATTGTTGAGAAAGAAGCTGAAGTGCCAGATGATGTTGCAGATGGCGGAAATTCAGTTGCAACTGATTCCCTTAGTTCTGAATCAGTAATGACTGACGGGAATAGTAATAATATTCTGCAAGAAAAGGATGAACCTGGATCTTCAGAGACAGAAGAAGTAAAAGAATAAGGAATATCTTAAAATTATAAAAATTAATTGTTATGGGACAAATCATTGATATACATGCACGTGAAATACTTGACTCACGCGGAAATCCAACTGTTGAAGTAGAAGTTACACTTGCCTCCGGATTTATTGGCCGCGCCGCTGTTCCATCCGGTGCATCTACCGGTGAAAATGAAGCACTTGAACTTAGAGACGGTGATAAAAGTCGCTATGGTGGAAAGGGAGTCCTTAAAGCGGTAGAAAATGTCAATGCAATTATCTCCAAAGAAATAATAGGTTTCGATGCACTGGATCAGGCAGGGGTTGATAAAAAAATGATTTTACTTGATGGGACCAAAACAAAAAGTAAACTTGGAGCTAACGCGATTCTTGGTGTATCTCTTGCAGTTGCAAAAGCAGCAGCTCAATATCATGACCTGCCCCTATATCGTTATATCGGTGGTTCTAATGCAAAAGTTCTTCCGGTCCCAATGATGAATATTATTAACGGCGGATCACATTCAGATGCACCCATTGCTTTCCAGGAATTTATGATACGTCCTGTTGGTGCAACCTCGTTTCGTGAAGGACTTCGAATGGGAACTGAAGTGTTTCATGCCTTGAAAAAAGTATTAAAAGACAGAGGATTAAGTACGGCTG
>CAZLXM010000082.1:0-17637 GCA_964563105.1 uncultured Bacteroidaceae bacterium | reverse complement strand
CATTGTCATGACTGCCTGCTTTGATGATCTGCGGAAGCACATCAAAGTCGTGGTTTCCGGAGACAATAAAAACCCTGATATTGTGTTCCCCAAGCCGTCTGAATCCCGCTTGCAGAGGACCCACCGCTTCAAAGAAACGATTGTCCCTGTCAACAATATCACCACTCAGTGCAACAATATCCACATTGCTGAGCACAGCCCGGTCTACCATACGTTTCCAGATATCCCTGGCAGAAAATTCCCCTGCCCCGGCGGAAAGTCCCGTGACTTTAAGTCCGAGGTGAATATCTCCAGCAGCTAAGATTTTAATTGCCATAATATTCAGATCCGTTTATTACCCTGATAATTACTTCATATTATTTCCGGAAATAAAAGGATGCCGGAAGTATGATTTACGATCACACAAATTAAAAATAATGTAAGGAATAGCCAAATCCGGAATCAGGATAATGGACAGGAGTTATCAAAGTCCAACTAATCTTCTCAGAACCCACACTTTTAAAAAGAGCCAAATATTACCGGTATTTCATTTTACCGGCATTTTTTTGATTTTCAAATCAGACCGGAATTTTCTATTTTTTGGTTAAAATTGGATTCAATATGCCTAAAGCTGTAAACAATAGGCTAATCTATGCAAAAAGAAGGGAAAAGAGAACACAACATAAAGCAGTTAATGACCAACCACATATTTCACCTTGTGAAGATATTATTTAAGTTGTATAGCAGTACCCGTTTTCTTATTATGTAGAAACTGTGTAATTGCAATTTTTTATAGGAAAGGATTTAAAAACTTATTTTTTCAGTTTAACATATAAAATACTTGCAACAGGTCTTTCAGAAAGATCTGAAGGTTTATTTACAACTCC
The DNA here is from genome assembly GCA_964563105.1 of uncultured Bacteroidaceae bacterium. Classification (GTDB taxonomy): domain Bacteria; phylum Bacteroidota; class Bacteroidia; order Bacteroidales; genus CAYVTV01. The sequence goes on along the minus strand of CAZLXM010000082.1, from coordinate 16,771 downwards.
CAGTCCATTAACATATAACGTTGACGATCCTCCACCATCAAGATTTAGCGCATCAGTGCATCCCAAACTCCGCGCCAGCAATCTTAGTTCAAATAAAGACATTCCTTCAGCATATTCAGGTTGTCTGCCATCGACAACAACTAAAAGGATCTTTCCTGTTTTTGTTGATCCAATGAATGAACGTGGGTGTCGTTTTTTTACGAATTCATTATCCCATATAAATATATCAATATTATCATCAATTAATAATGGGCCACTAACCATGGCATATTTTGATTTTGCAGACCAGCAATTTTCTTTATCACGATTCCATCTTGAAATACTGATTGACTTACCGTCAGACATAAATATGCCTGTGGCACGTGTATCAAATTCTCTATCTTCAGTAAAGGAAACTATTTCATCACCAATTTTAATAAAATGACTATTCCCTCCTTGTTTCATATTGAAAAAAGTACCATTTATAGCCAGGATTGCATTGATATTCTCTGAGATAATACTTGTCTGCAGGAGTGTATCCGGGACAGATATTCCAAATTCCACTTCTGCCATGGTCGTGTCTATCTCAGCCACATAAATTGCCTGAAATGAATCGAACAGATTTGTTGTGACCGACTTTACAACAATACCGTTGCTGATAGTATTATGTTCCCATTCTTTATCAGGAATGAGGCTATCTGGTTTACATGACTGTGCGCTAGAGATCAGCACAAAAAGCCATAGATTAAAAAGAATAATTACCCTTTTCATAGTTGATATTCTACTAGTTCAGTAATTGATAAATTTCACCATTAAAATACAAAATCTCATAAAACATGAGGTTTTGTAAATTTACTTTATTTATAACCTTCCAAAAATATTAACTCAAACATGTGGTTTATTAATCCCAACCTGGATTTTGTTTCAGATTACTATTTAGGACGAGATCTTCCTGTGGAATAGGATAATAGTAATCTTTTAACTCATCCTTATTAAGAATAAGGCTTTTCCAAGGATATAGATTACCTGATAGTCACAAACATTTTGGTTCATTTCAAATTTATCGTAAACATTTTAAAACATTAACCAAATGATTTTGGTTTTCTTGGGTAAATGCTACCTGGGTAAAGGAATTATTCCCGGATACTCTTAATACTTTTATTTTTTTATTTAAGAGTGTTGTTCTGATTGTATTCCCATAATAATCCGGAATATCAATAAAAAGCAGTGCAAATCCGGCACAATTAAAAGTACTCATATTAGTGTATTGCTCTCTTGTACCGTCAGTAAAAAGAATATTTATTGCATTGCCATTGCTGATACACCCCAGATCTTTGCAATCGAATGTTAATGCTGTTTCAATTCCCTGATCATCAATTTTCTGCGCAACGAAAACAGCAACCTTTTTTTCCCCGGCTTCAGATATTAATAGATAATCTTTCATTCGTATTAATGTTACACCTGTAACCTCATCAAAGATTGTATTTACCAGCTGTGAGCAATCTTGAGCACTTGATGGATTGGGGGAAAATAACAAGGCAAAAAAGAAGGTTGTAAAACATAACCAACTGATATTTGTCAATCTCAAAATCATCCCGGACTTGTTAATCGCAATTTCTTAAAACGCTAAAATAATTCTGCGTTATTCATTACACAAATTTATTATTTAAGGCCCGCTCCTATTGCCCTAATAATGAAATGGATATGTTAATCAAAAACTTATATGCCTTAGCTTAAAAAGCTATATTTGAATTAATTGCAAAATTATACGATATACAACACTCGAATGTTACAAAACAATGCATAAGAATTTTTAAAATTTCATGATAACAAAACAGGCCTCTGCCCGGAAAAAGCGTTAAGGTGCATCTCTATTTCCGGCTAAAAAATCCATACACACCTCATATTTTACTATTTTAGTAAACTTATATGGTTCCCTCAAAATCAAAGTACAATGAACAATCCGTTTAACGTAACAGAGGAGAAGCTCAAACAGCTCCTCCGGGGATATGATACATGGATTAAATCTACTCCGGAAAAATCCGCAGCCCCCGGAGAAACAAAAGAGACACCGAAACAGATAACAGAGCAGTTACTTGATCCGGATACGCTGGCAGCCCTGTCTGATGATGATCTGTATAAAAAAATATACAACTGCATAAAAAGCATGGACGGAGCGCTGCAAACCGGATATGCAGAAGAAAGATTAAGAGATTCCTTACATGATATCAGGCGGAATTTAAACTATCTCATTACATCAGAAGACACTCCCTTCATGGCCGCTCAAAATATTCTTGAAGGCAAATACAGGATTGAGATGCTTCCCAGAGCATTCTGGACTCCGTTATTCAGTGCCCGTTTTCCTGATAAAATGCCGGACTGGAATAAAGCGGCAGAAAATTTCCTAAAAAAATTTGGAATAAAACTCTCTTCTTTAAAAACATCTGTTTCAGAGAAATATAAACTCCTGTCGGATGCGTTCGCCTTCCTTGCATCCTTATCTGGAGATCACGATTTTCATACCCTCAGCCATCTGATGTTTTATGCTACAGCTACAACTGAAGGTATAGAGCTTGTAAATAAAATCCGGGGTATCAGGCCGGATAATAAAATCCTGGATATTGTCTCACGATTTAAGGAGAAGGTGAGACAAGAAGGCCTGGCAGATGAACTGTATAAGTGGCATCTGGTACAGAGATACCGGGGAAGGCCTGATACTTCGGCCTCTGATTTTCACGAGGAAATAAGAAGTATTGACTTAAGCAACCTTGTTTATCATAATGCAGCAAGAGTTAAGAACCATATAGCTTCCACCTATCCCGAAGAATACAGAAAATGCTTTATTCAGCTCTTCGATGAAGATGAGGATTTGAATACCCGCGTTCAAAGATTCATGAATGATGTTCTTTCAGTTTACCGTAAAGTTGAACCTGTACTGAACAGTCATCATGACGAACGGACAACTTCTGTATTCCTTGCGTATCATTATCCCGGGAATTATGCCCTGTACAAAGATTCCTTCTACAGGAAATACTGCGGCCTTGCAGGTGTCAGTCCGAAACCCACCGGAGACAAATACGCCCATTATATGGAACTTATCTCTGAATTCAGAGACAATTATATTTTAACCGACAAGGAATTGGTTTCCCTGGTCAGTGATTCCCTGGGGCCTGACTGCTATCCTGATGAATCCCACTTAATTCTGGCTCAAAACATTTTATACGTGATGCTCGACAAGGACAAGAGCATGGCCAATGAATCTGAGCTTATCAGCGTACTTAAAACTGCCGCTTCAAGAAACTACGCAGAAGCATATTTCAATATTCTGGAAAACCTTGCTGATAAGTTTGGTTTTACAAATGACAACCCGATGCTCGCCTTTTCAGTTAACCGGCCTGACAATAAATTAAGTGTAACAGTTAATCAAAGGCCTGTAATCAGTACAGACTCAGGGAATGAGAACATATTCGGGTCTTCAGACAGAGTATGGCTTCTTATACCAGCTTCCCGGTCAGATTCTCTCAGGGAACATGAACATTTTATCAAACTATCCGGCGAAGACGCATTTGAAAAGATGCAAGGAGAGAATGCAGCTCCCTGCCCGGCGGCTTTCAATCTATTTTCCATTACAGATGACGAAAGCATATTGGAAGCCTGGTATGAAGCTGTGAAAAGTGAACTTGGCCATGACACAAAATCGCCTTTCAGGAAATTCCATAATTCAGCATTTCTGGATGCGGTAATTGATCCTGACTACAGAGAATTATTATTTAAAAGAGCATATGGACCAGATATCCCGATAATGAACCTCAATACCTTACTCTACGGACCCCCGGGCACGGGCAAAACCTATTCAACCATTGACCTGGCAGTACGAATCACCGCACCGGAAGATTATTCCCCCGGCAACCACCGGGCCAACAGGAAAGTATATGAAAAACTGATACAGGAAGGCAGGATCGTTTTCACCACCTTTCACCAGAGCCTGAGCTACGAGGATTTTATCGAAGGAATTAAGCCATCAACCAACGATAGCGGCAATCTCACCTATAGTGTTGAAGACGGTTTGTTCAAACGCTTAACGGTAAACGCTGCATTTGAGTACGCCGGGGAAAGGCCCCCGGAGGAAGACAAATCCTCTGCGGTACAAGAATTACTGGCAGAAGATATTGTTAACACAGAGGACAAGAAAAAGTATGTTCTGATAATAGATGAAATTAACAGAGGCAATGTGTCTCAAATTTTCGGAGAGCTTATTACCCTGATTGAAGAAGACAAAAGATACGGGAATGAAGAAGGACTTTCCGCAATACTCCCCTATTCAAAGTTGAAATTTTTCGTAACGCCCAATCTGTATATTATCGGAACCATGAATACTGCCGACAGGAGTGTGGAAGCCCTTGATACAGCATTGCGAAGGAGATTCTCATTTATTGAAATGACTCCGCAGTACGATCTGGATGGAATGGATAATATAATTTCCGGGTATCGCATTTCAGAGCTGCTTGAAACATTAAACCAGCGGATTGAAAAGCTGATGGACAGAGATCACAGGATTGGCCATTCATATTTCCTGGGAATAAAAAATCCTTCAGACCTGATGAGTGTATTCAGGAATAAAATAATCCCCTTGTTGCAGGAATATTTTTATGGCAATTATGATAAGATGGGCCTGGTACTGGGTGGCAGATTCATTGAAAAGATTGCTGATGAGAGCGTGAGGTTTGCCCGGTATCAGGCAGACGAGAATGATTTTGCCCACAAGCCTGTATACCGGATAAATGAAAAATCGCTGAGGGAAATAGCAGAGTTTGAAAAAGCCCTGGCTGCATTGATGAACAAGTAGAGTACTGTATTGGAAGCAAGCGGATCAGATAAGGTATTCCGGGTTTTTGAGCATAGCTCATACAATACAAGGAACCCCGGCAGGGAAGGCAAAATACTTCCGGAAGAACTGTTTGCCGCTCTGAAAGATTTTGCCGGCGACAGAGATCTGCCCTGGTACAGTCTCACCGCAAACGGTGTGAGATTTCATCAATATGTTGGTGCCATCCAGATTGGGAAGTATTGTGTGGAAATCCTGCCCAAAATTGACAGGGGCGTGCAGAATGAAGAACCCGCTCAGTCGGTTCTTATAAATATGCTTAAGCAATGTGATTATTTTTCAGTAAACACCCCCACCGAGTCAGACCTGAAACTCAGGAACAACTTCATCCTTGAAGTATACATCAAAATGTTTCTCGATGAAGTCCGGGATCTTATGCACCGCGGTCTGGTTAAACATTACTACAAAACAGAAGGGAACAACAATTACCTGAAAGGAAGCCTTCTATTTAACAAGCATATTCACAGAAACCTGATTCATGCTGAGAGATTCTATTCGAGGCACACCATATATGATCGGGACCATTTTTTAAACCGTATCCTCAGGAAAACATTAAAAGTAATAACACGGCTTCCGGTCAGCAGTGAGGCAACGGGAACTGCCCGCAACCTGCTTTCCCTTTTCCCTGAACTCGGGGATATTGAAGTGAATGATGAACTGTTTGACAAAATCCGGTATCACAGGAAAACAGAAGCATACAAAAAGTCAGTTGAGGCATCCAGGTTATTATTACTTAACTTTCATCCGGATCTGAGTCACGGACGAAATAATGTACTGGCGATAATGTTTGATATGAACGATTTATGGGAGACCTGGTTTACGAAAAGACTTATTATTGCCACCAGGGATTATCCTGATATATCAGTGAGGCCTCAGTACCGCAAGGTATTCTGGACAAGTACAGAAAGTGTCATTCGCCAAAAACCTGATATTATAATCGAGATTGACTCTCAGCCAGGCTATATTATTGATACAAAATGGAAGATTATCTCCGGCAGGCCATCCGAAGAAGATGTTAGGCAAATGTTTGCCTACAACAAACTGTTCAACACCAGGAAATCGTGGCTTGTGTATCCCGGCGAATCCGCATCAGTAACAGGCAGGTTCTATGAATCTGAAAACAACGGGGAATGCAGTCTCGCTTCAATAATGTTTCACCGCGACGGCAGACTCTGCGATGCCGGAATAAGGGAATTTGCCTCGAAGCTGCTGAGAAATAGTTAAAGTCAAATAGGAGCATTATCGCATTACACAAAAAATGTTTGATCCATAAAATCATTTTTACAAATCTTCCATTATCATTTTATACATTCAATGTAACGCTCCACTTTTTATAATCATAAAATCTGATTCTCGTTTTTCAAAAAAACACTTTAATAAAAACCCAGATTTCGATGATCAATATGCGGCCGTTCAGTCCTTTTCAAAGGAATTGACATGCCATCCGTAGATTCAAGCCAATCATAAAGTTTCCGGTTTAATTTAATAATAGTGTCCTGAAGGGCAGGATCTGCAATAAGGTTTTGAATTTCATAGGGATCTTCCTCAAGATCAAAAAATTCATTTGTATCCCAAATGCCATAATAACGGATATATTTATAACGCTCGGTACGAATACCATGCATCGTGGGAGTCTGAGGATATTCATGCTCCCAGTAATATTCATAAAAGATGTGATCCCGCCATGGTACCTCTTTACCCTGGAGCAAAGGGATGAAAGAATTACCAACCATTTTCTCAGGCTTATCTAACCCGGCGCAGGCCAAAACAGTAGAAGCAATATCCACATTCTGAACCATCTTCTCAATTACCTGACCTCCGTTAAACAATTCAGGGCATCTGGCTAACAAGGGAACCCTTACCGACTCTTCATAAAAATGACGTTTATCAATCAAACCATGTTCCCCCCAGCCAAAGCCGTTATCGCCCATATATATTACCATTGTCTGGTCAGCAATACCAGCCTCTTTCAGACAATTGAGAACAGAGCCAATGCTCTCATCAACAGACATAAGCGTCTCACAATAATTTACAACCTCATCTTCCCAGCGAACCCCGTGGTACATATAGTCAACACCATGCCAGCTTTCCCTCTGATGCTTAACCCAGTCCGGGTGCATTTCTTCACCATAAAATTCTTTCCCCGTTCGTGGTTTGCCAGTATTACTGTTAAAAGAGGGGAGTTGTGTTAGACCATAATTTGGGGAATTAAAATTATCCGGTATAACAGCTTTCTCACCCTTATACATATTTTTATGCCTTTTGGCAGGGTAAAAATTACCATGTACACCTTTATGTGAAAGGTATACAAAAAACGGTTCTCCATCATTTATCTGCTCTTTTATAAATGTTATTGCATGATCAGTGATAAGGTCGGTAACATAGGTACTGTCTTTAAATTGGGTCCAGGTCCCGTTAATGTTAATCCGGGGATTATAATATTCTCCTTGTCCTCTAAAACCTTCCCAATGATGAAAACCCGGCTGCGGATCACCGGAGTCATTACCCATATGCCATTTGCCAAAGAAAGCTGTCTTATAACCAGCTTCCTGAAGGTATTCGGGGAAAAAAGTCAGACCTTCCGGAAGCGGTGCGTGATTATCAACTACTTTATGCGTATGTGAATATAATCCCGTTAGTATACTAGCCCTGCTTGGAGAACTAAGTGAGGTTGTTACAAAAGCATTTCTCAGATGAGCTCCTTCTGCAGCCATCCTGTCCATAGAAGGAGTTTTAAGCCAGGGTACTTTGCCCATGAATCCCATATAGTCATAGCGATGGTCATCTGAAAGGATGAAAACTACATTTAACGGTTTACCCGAATCAGGTAGTTTATTTAGATAAAGATGATTCGTTTTTTCAGATTTGCCGCACCCGGTAAAGACCAATGCCACCATTAGATATTTGGTATTATTAATTTTGATTCTTACCATTTTATTGTTATTTGATTAAATTTCAATATGTTAATTCGATGTTATAAAACAACTAAGTCTGTGGGAAAATATTCATGCCGGAGGGCAGCAATTGTACCAGAATCCTGAATATTTTTCCAGTTACCTTACTTGCGGCCGCCAATACATGAAAGGAGGATTATCAATGGTTTCCCGTACATACTTCATTGCAAGCGAATCGCTATCCTTATATTTGGCCATCAACTTTTGTAACTCAACATGAAGACTGTCTCTCACTTTAGTATACTCCGGATTATTGTACACATCAACCAGTTCATTCGGATCTCTTTTCTTATCAAATAATTCCCACTGATCTATTTCATTCTCCATGTCGTAATAAAAATGGATGAGTTTATAACGATCTGTTGCAATACCATAATGCCGAGGGACATAGTGTTCGCTCGGTGACTCATAATAATGATAGTAATGTCCGGTTCTTGGATTCGGCATTTTTTCTCCCTTTAAAATAGGCAGGATGCTTTGTCCTTGCATTTCATCTGGTATTGGTTCTCCTGCTATTTCAATAAATGTTTCTGCAAAGTCAAGCGGTGAAACCATGTCATTACTAATTCTTCCCGGCTTTATCACTCCCGGCCACTGTATAAGCAGTGCAGTCTTTAATGATTCTTCGTACATGAACCTTTTATCAAACCAGCCATGTTCGCCCAGATAAAATCCCTGATCTGAAGTATAAACAACCATGGTATTTTTATCCAGTCCTTTTTCCTTTAGATAATCCAGCACAGCTCCTACACTCTTATCAATGGCAGAAATAACTGCCAGATAATCTTGCAGATACCTTTGATATTTAAATTGAATAAGAGGCGTTCCGTTGAGATTCAAATTTTGAAATTCCTGAAATTTAGGTCCATATATTGTTTCCCAGTCTCTTTGCTGATCTTCGTTCAGACCGTTTTGAGGTTTATCTGTCATCTTTAAATCCACTTCCAACCGCATGGTATGTTCAATACTCATATTCTGGTTGGCTGAAGCTGAGCCCCTGTTTGCATAGTTGTCATAAAGGGTAGCTGGCTCAGGAAATAGAGTGTTATCATACATACCCAATTCATTGGGTCCGGGTTGCCAGGCACGATGGGGTGCTTTATGATGCATCATCACCATAAATGGTTTCCCTGAATCTTTCACTTGATCAATCCAATCCAATGTTTTTTCAGTAATAATCTCCGTAACGTAGCCTTCCATTTGATACTGGCCGGTTGAATCAATAAAGGAAGGGTTATAATAAACTCCCTGTCCTGGCAGTATATCCCAATGAATAAAACCTGTAGGATCAGAATCGAGATGCCATTTGCCAATCATGGCCGTATTATATCCGGCCTTTTGCAATACTTTTGGGAAGGTAAGTTGACTACCGTCAAATTTATTTTGCCCGTAATTATCCCTGAAGCCATTAACATGACTATATTTTCCGGTAAGCACTGTTGCACGTGCAGGCCCGCTCAGAGAGTTTGTCACCAAACAACGGTTGAACATGATTCCGTCTGCAGCAATTCTATCAATATTAGGTGTTGGTGCAATATTTGCCAGCATTCCGCCATAAGCGCTTATTGCCTGGTAAGCATGGTCATCAGACATTATGTAAATAATATTAGGCTTCTTCGCTTCTTCATTTTTGCATGACATTAAACCACACACTGCAGTACCCAACCCAATTAAAGCCAAAATCGAGGTTTTATTTTCCATTATATTTTTTATTTAAGATTAAAATTCCAAACATCTCCAGGTAATGAAAGGTGATTTTAAAAATCCGGAAATGTAGTTAAATCAGCTAATGTGATTAACTTCATTATAATAAATCAGTACCCAGGGTTCTGTGTTAAATAAGGTTGTCCGTTCTCATCATTACCCAGGGTAAGTATTTGGGTATGAGGAATTGGATAATACATCATATACTCTGCGAATGGTGAAGCTGTTGCAAATTTGCTGAGATAGACTTTTTCATGTTCTACATAAAAGTCTATTTCTTCTTTTGCAATATCAAACCCCCAGCGTTGAAGATCAAAGAAACGATGACCCTCCACACCAAATTCAAGCTTATTTTCAAATCTGATAGCTCTTAATGCATTTTCTTTAGTATCAAAGTAACTTTCAGGGTACAATCCAACTAGATAATTTGCCGCAGGAGCCCCGTTATAAAGAACCACATCATTAGCAGCACGTGTACGAATAAGATTTACATATTCCCTTGCACCTTCAAGATCGTCCGTTTCAGCTAAAGCTTCTGCATACCATAAAATAACATCAGCAAATCTTATCAAATGCCAGTTTAAAGCAGATCCTCGTGTGACATAGAATGTATCCGACTTTTTATGCAGATTTTTTTTGGGAGAAAATGGTCCTCCGTTTGAAGGGTTTCGTACCCAGTCAGGTTTTGGCATACCCCAATCATAAAACGGTATCCCTCGTCTGACTACAGTATGATCCAATCTGGGATCAACAGGAATAGTCCTGTCAGCGTCATTTGCATCTGTTGCACCCTGAATCTCGCATCCGGGGATAATATAATCCATATAGGATCCATCCAGTTTGGGGAGTCCGTTTTCATTAACCTGGAAAGAATTTACCAGACAATATGATGGCTGGCAGAAACCCCATCCCTCACCATACATCGCCGAACCATACATTGTTGCTCTCTGCATACCAATATGCGCATTGCCCTGGACTGCGTCTGTTGAGTGCTGGATAGAGAAAATTGTTTCACTGTTATTCTCATTACCAATATCAAAATTATCACTATAGTTTGTGAGCAACTGGTATTTTACTCCTCTGGAATTTACGCCATTGTCAATAATGTCTTTTAGAAGAGGGACAGCTTCTCCAAACTGGCCTTCAAACATAAATACTTTGGCAAGCATGGCTTTGGCTGCCCATTTGTTTACCCTGCCCACTTTATCCTGAATATCCGGGAGAAGATCAATTGCCTGAAGCAGATCATCTTTAATAAAAGACAGGATTTCAACATTATTTTTAACTTTCGGGTTATTTTCGGTAGCTTCAATGATATCATCAATGTAAGGAACCATTCTAAAAATTTTTCTTTGCTCAAAGTAGAAGAAAGCCCTTAGGAATTTCATTTCTCCAAGCCTTTTATTTTTCAGACTGGCACTGATATTTTCAACCGAATTTATAAGATTTAGAGCATTGTTGATTCTTTTTATTGCCCTGGTGTTAAGTACCCATTTCCACTCCACACTGGCATTTGTAGTAAGAATCTGGTATTGTTCAAACTCATTTAAAGAAAGTGGCATACCATCTCCTGGATCACTACCCTTGTTGCAGTCCCCTCCGGGTATTGACCCAAGAATCCAATTGTTGGGAGCACCGCCTTCAGCACGGCCATCTCCTTCTGTTAACGAGGCATAGGCTGATGTAACCAGCAACTCTATACCTGTTTCATTTTGTAAGGCAGTTTTGTCAATACTGCCCTGTGGGCTGATATCAAGGTTTTTATCGCAAGACGTAATTACAATAAGATAGGCTACAGCCATTATCAAAGTTGAAATTATATTTTTCATAATGATTTTTTTATTGATTATCAATGAGTTTTTATCAGAAAGAAATATTCAATCCTATCAGGAACTGTTTCGAAACAGGCCAGTGAAAAAAATCTACTCCTTTTGTCAGATCGCCGCTGTCTCCCATTGTTTGATTGGTGACATCAGGATCAAGGCCTGTGTAATTTGTTATTGTAAACAAATTGGTAGCCTGCAAGTAGACCCTAAGATTGCTAATGTTAATCCTTTCCACAACTCGATTCGGAAAGGTGTAACCAAGATTTATCATTTGCATTCTAATATAAGATCCGTCTTCAATATAGTATGAATTAGGGTTTTTATTTGATATCGCATCTTGGTAATCCAGTATTGGTAATACTGCATCTTTTTTACCAGGCTCCCATGATTTATCTCTCATTGTTACAGAACGGTTCCCCTCATATGACCAGAAATCAGTCCACCATTTGGCATAATTGAAAATTTCATTACCGTACGAAAAATAAAAGGAAGTAGAGAGATCAAAGTTTTTGTAATTAAGGCCGAAACTGAGACTTCCATAAAAATCAGGATGAGGATTTCCGGTAACCATCTGGTCGTCGGCATTAATCACCCCATCTCCGTTAACATCTTCGTATTTATATTTACCTACCCACTGTTTTGGATTAAGAGCCGCATCATCTCCAACTCCAAGGGGCAGGACAGTCATTCCTTTCCTGTTTCCTGTTATTCCTTTATAACCCAGTACATCTTCTTCACTTTCGTAAAAACCAATGATATTATATCCGTAGAATACTGATATGGGCCTTCCCAATTCAGTCATAGTAAGGAACCCAAGGCGACTGTCACCTCCTCCCCAAAAGCGGGTAGCCAATGCCTCATTAAGTTTAACGACTTCGTTCCGGTATGTTGATATGTTCAGTCCAATGTTATATTCGACCTGACCAATATTATTTCTATGATTGATGTTAAAATCCCATCCTACATTCTTCATTTTGCCCAAGTTCACAAATGGAGCTGTTGCTTCACCAGCTAAAGCAGAGTAGCTGTCAAGCACAAGCATATCGGTTGTATTTTTGATATAATATTCGATACTTCCATCTAGCAACCCATTAAATAGGGTAAAATCCGTTCCGAGATTGATCATCTGTGTGCTTTCCCACTTGGTATTCTGGTTTCCATAAGTTGTCAGCATAAAGCCTTGCTCGGCACTTCCTTGTGTAGCAGCAAAGTCATAATTGGTAAATCCCGGGTTGGTTCCATACTCAGTCGCCCAATTATTTCTGCGCGGGATCTCTGAATTACCCGTAACACCATAACCTGCACGCAGCTTGAGATCATTGAGCCAGTTAATATCCTGCATGAAACCTTCTCTTGAAAGTCTCCAGCCAAGCGACAATGCAGGAAAAATCCCGTAGCGATTTGATTCAGCAAATCGTGAAGATCCATCACGGCGGATAGTTCCGGTAATCAAATATCGATCATTCAAATTATAATCAATCCGGCTAAATATTCCAAACATCGCCACCTTACCATTCCAGGTAGAGTTGTTGTCCATATTCTCCCGCCCGCCATTTGCAAGAATCCAGGTGTTTACATTATCCTCAAAAAGGTAATTCCTCCGGGAGGCGCTTAAACTGCGACCAAGGCCACTCAGGATATATTCACTGCCCAATAGAACACTCAAATTATGGATCTCCTTAAATGTCTTTTGATAATTTAAAGTATTGGTCCATTGATAAGAAAAACCAAACCCTGAACCTTCATTAAGCTGATTATAAGTCAGTCCTTCTGCCTGCTCTGGTTGTTTCTTCGTCATAGAATAATAATATGCTCTTTCATGGTCTAGACCAAATACTGTTCGGAATGTCAGTTCGGGCAAAATATTTGATTCAGCAAATATGTTACCAAATGCCCGAAGATTATTACGATAATTATCTTTTGCTCTGTATAAATCAGCAATTGGGCTACTTCCATTACCTCCGCCTGCAGCTCTACTACCAGCAAACTCACCCTTAATGTCATAAACAGGAATCCAGGGATTCATTCTGATCGAACTGGCAAAAACATTGGCTTCACCCTGGGTTGGAGCCACGTTTGAATTAGAAAAGGTCAAAATCAAGTTTTCGCCCATACGCAGCCATTTACGGAGGTTGAACTCAGTGTTTAATCTGGCAGAATATCTATTGTAATAATTATATTTAAGCACACCGCTCTCATCGAAAATATTTAAGCCAAACAAATAGATAACTGATTCATTCGCTCCCGAGATGGTAAGCTGATGATTCTGAACAGCAGCATTTTTAACGGAAGCCCTGTACCAGTCATCTCCTTTGCCCTGTGCATTAAATTCGGTAATACGATTTGTTAAAGTCCATTCATCAATTGTGAACGGTCCGTTACTTCCAGTTGGAATTATATATTTTGGGATTGTTGGTGTTAAGCCGGTTCCGAACTGAGGATGTGAGGGCAATGTTGTTACATCTCTAATCGTAAAAGCATTGGTTTTGGCTTCCCATTCTAGATTGATTTTGTCTGTAGCCCCAAGCAGATCGTATGGTTTTGGAGGTAAAGAAAGACCATAATAAGAATCGTAACTTATCTTTGGCCGGCCTTGTATACCTCTTTTAGTGGTTATTATAATTACACCATTTGATGCCTGTGCACCATAAACAGATGCAGATGAGGCATCTTTCAATATCTGTACCGATTCAATATCATTTGGATTTATTGAATTGAGATCTTGATTTCTGGTTGAAACTCCATCAATTACATAAAGAGGACCGTTATTGTTAACAGTTCCAATGCCACGGATACGAACCATAGTCTGGGAGCCCGGACCACCGGTTGAGCCTATCATAACCCCTGAAGCTTTTCCTTGAAGCTGTTGCCCAAGGCTTGCAGCGGGAACTTTCTGTAAAGCACTCACATCCACAACTGATACAGACCCGGTAATATCCATTTTTTTCTGAACCCCGTAGCCCACAACAACAACCTCATCAAGACCAAAAGTTTCAGCCGACAGAATTACGTCCAGAGTTGATTTGCCATCAAGTGGTATCTCTTGGGTTACATATCCAATAAAGGAAAATACAAGAGTTGCATTCCTGTCTGTAACATGTAGAGCATACATCCCCGATACATCAGTAATAGTCCCTACCATTGTACCTTTTATCTGGACATTTACTCCAGGCATAGGTTCTCCTGAATGGGCATCAGTTATTTTACCTGTTATTTCTTGTTGTAAGATAGCGGGTAGAACTGAACCTTTTGCCTTTGTCTCTGACATAAAAGTTAATTTTCGATCAGGGCTAGTGAGTGTTACATGGGTTTCCTCAAACAAATTGTCAGATATAGTATTATCTGTTTGAACTAGGTTAACATTACGATCAGCATTCAGCAGTTTCTTACTGTACAGAAAGTAATGATCATTCTCGTTTTTAACTAAGTCAAATCCATTTGGTAACGTAACCTCTGAAATATTGACAGGAAGTTTGTCTTTCTGCGGAATAACCACATTTGCCTGAATGTGAAGAATCCCTATTAGCAGTAGTGCAATAATATTGCACATAATAATCAGGTTTTTTTTCCGTAGTTTCAAACAAGGGGTCTCGAGAAGTTTAAATTTTTCCATAGATTGGTAGAATTTTAAAGTTAAAAATGTCATAAAGATGTTTTTCAGGAAATCGTTGCAGCGATTTCCTTTTTTTAATGTTAAGATTCTTTGATTTGTTTCATGCCAGATTCTTTTAGTAGTTATACTTTGAATGAATTGTGGCTTTCTGTCTTACAGAGATTCAGTCGAGTATTTATACTGTGTTAAGATCAATATTAGTTTCTCCGGGGTCGGTTGTTTTTATGCTGAAATTTCTGGAAAATGATCTTGCCTAATAAAGTCGGTACCAAAAATAATGCAGTAACATTTCTACTCTTAAATTGAAAGGGTCGACCCTAAAAGTTCG
Source organism: uncultured Bacteroidaceae bacterium (assembly GCA_964563105.1). Lineage (GTDB taxonomy): Bacteria > Bacteroidota > Bacteroidia > Bacteroidales > CAYVTV01. The sequence continues at coordinate 1,482 of CAZLXM010000082.1, read as the reverse complement.
GGCCGTTCGTTTTTTCCTGTGTAATCAAGAAAATGGGCATACAACTTATTCTTGACTATTTCGGGTACAAATTCAGCCCGAAGTAATCTAGCATACTCTTTGCTCGAGTTGGACCATAATACCATGGAATTATCCATTGAATGGAACAGAAATACCAATTGGTTAATTCCACTTTTATAAAACTTCCTTCGCTGAAGCTGGACAAATGCTCTAAATTCCAAATTGTCAAGTCTTCTAGATTAAGATTAGTAACTCTCTCTATAAGTAGGACCCGCAAGAAGAGGAAATCTCATTAAAATTTGATTGTTGGGATAATGGAATCTGAATACTTCTGATTAACTCTATTATACAATAGAAATAAACAAAAAAAGAGTCACTACTAAGTCGCTTATACAAATTTTATTTTTGATAAATTTCAATGCATCAGATATGTAATTATCAATAGTCTGGGGTTGAAGATTCATTTCCTTTGCAATTTCCTTTGACGACTTTCCTTCGAGTTTGTTTTTTTGAAAGACAAGTCTTTTCTTTTCAGGTAAAAACCCAATTAAATTAGAGATTCTTTCCAAAGTTGATCCGGCCTCTATTCCTGAATAAATTTCATATGAAGGCTCTGATGATTGGTTAAGTGTTTCCCTAATGAATTCTCTGAAGTATTTTCTTTTTCGATAAAGTTTACATAAATCATTGTACGCAATGGTGAAAAGAAATGATTTAACTGAAGCTTTTTTTCTTAAAACCCTTCTTTTTTCCCAGAACTTCTGGAATACTGACTGAACCAAATCTTCTGCATCTTCCTTAGAACCTAAGTATTTGAATCCGAAAAAATAAAGTCTGTTTGAATATTTCTCATACAGAAGACTAAAAGCAACCATATCGTCACTTTGTATAAGTTCAGTCAATTCATAATCTCCAAGAAATGATTTCACAGATAAATAAGCTTTAGATTTTATTTTCTGTTCTGAATATCAGGTTCAATGCTAAATAATTCTCCTTGTACAATGATAAGCAATATACTGAAAACCTCCCAAACAAACCTTGTCTTTTAACGTCGATTTAAACTGATACCACTTACCGATAAAAATTGATACCATCCTTTTAATGGATTTTAAAATCTATAATCTTAAGTTTTTGAAAAATTACAGTAATGATCTCAACCTTCTTTTGTTTTCATTGTGCCAGGGAGGTTCCATGCAACCCTCGCATAAAGCATCAGAAGTATTGTAGTGCAAAACAGTGCCAGCAAGCCAGAATACGCCGCTGGAAAAACAAATAATAGAAGACACGGCGGAAATATAAAAGCAAGAGTCTGACCAGTCAAAAAGCATGACGCAGTATGTACCCTGCTTATAAATATCAACGGGAGTACCGTGGTACATCCTTATTTGCCAATTTTAGTACATTGTCAGGGTTCTTCGTCACTTTTAGTGATGTTTTATCCGGTATTTGATAGTATGACCTTTCTGCGCAGTAATTCAAATC
>CAZLXM010000081.1:5914-17899 GCA_964563105.1 uncultured Bacteroidaceae bacterium | reverse complement strand
CCACTTTCGATATTCAAAAGTGTACCACTTCAAAGATAAAAAAATTAGGTTTTAGTCGCAAGGGAAGCGACGATATCAGTGCGTCCTTTGCGGCTGTGGATTTGTAAAGCTTTGAATTTAATCATGTTCAATGCAAAAAAAACACTGCAAACATTGATATTTGCACCATAATTTGTATTTTTGGGACAAATAAAAATAATATGGGACAAAATGCACCACATAACAAACTTGATAAACTGCCACCATTGAGAGAAAAGGTGGAAACTATTGAAATACTTAGACAAACAAATAAATCTACAGCTGCATTAGCTGAATTAAAAGGGATTGCAAAAATGATTCCCAACCAGGCAATGTTGATTAATGCTATAGTGCTTCAAGAAGCCAAGGATAGCTCTGGAATTGAAAATATTATCACAACACAGGATGAGCTTTACAAAGCTTTGACTATTAAGAGAACTAATATATCGGCAGAAACAAAAGAAGTTGTAAATTATCGAAAAGCAATATTTCATGGATTTAACCTTTTAAAAAAACAAGGATTTTTGAAAGTTAACGACATTATAAGTACTCAACAGAAATTAGTTGATAACACAGCCGGGATTAGAAGTACTCCCGGAACTGTGCTGAAAAATGATAAAACAGGAGAAGTTATTTATACCCCACCGCAGGACAAAGCTGAAATACTTGATTTATTGACCAATTTTATTAATCATTTCAATCAACAGGATAATTTATCACCATTGATTAACATGGCAATATTGCATTACCAGTTTGAAAGTATTCACCCTTTTTATGATGGAAATGGCAGAACAGGCAGGATTCTGAATATTTTATATCTGATACTTAATGGGTTGATTGATGTGCCAATATTATATCTTAGTTCATACATTATTGACAACAAACCAGAATATTACAGACTTCTTAATCAAACAAACCGAACAGACAAGTGGGAAGAATGGATAATGTTTATGCTCATGGCTGTTGAAAGTACTTCCAGGGACACGATCACACGTATTACAAATATCAGAGACCTACTTGATTCAACGATAATTAAAGTTCAGGAAAAAGCACCAAAAGTTTATAAAAAAGAGCTCGTGGAATTATTATTTGAACAGCCATACTCAAAAATTGAATTTGTAGTCAATAAGCTGGGTGTCGAGCGAAAAGCCGCATCACGATATCTGAAAGAATTAGAGAAGATTGGAATTATTGAATCACAAAAAGTTGGACGAGAAATACTTTATATAAACAGAAACTTGATTGAAATACTAAAACAATAAAGTACGAAAGCGCAATCGAGTAGACGGCTGACGGCCATGGCCGTCAGGTCGCCTCTCCCGCCATCGTATGTACTGGTATCGTATGCGGCGGTTCACTAAACAATAGGGAAAGCATAAGCCTGGCAAAAACCTCCCGGTCTTGTTCATAACTCATATTTCAAATTTTAGCTTACTAATTTGGTAATAAGAAACTTGTATGTGATGTTAATCATTATATCAAACAACATATACAAGGAGAAGATCGTAATCAAATGTTCAACATCAACTCGGAAAGTGCTATTGATCATGGTAGAATTAGACACAGGACAGGTAAATGACATATATGCACTGGCATCAATAGCAATACAAACAAAAAAATTATCTGGTGTTATGCATATGAAGGTACTTGCTGACAAGAGATATCATACCGGCGAAGAACTGGAACAATGTCAAAAAAATAATATCATTACCTTTGTTTCACCTAAGGCTCCATCAACAAAAGATCAAGGTTTGTATCCTGTTACAAGCTTTATATACGATAAGGAAAACGATCTGTATATCTGTCCACAGGATCATAGGATGACTACTAATGGAACATGGCTTAAGCATAGTGATAAGCGAAAAACAGCAAAGGAGCATACCAGTTTAAAAGATATAATACAACAGCCTGTAAAAATTGTAAAGCAAGATATAGATGTGCCAAAAGCAAAACCAATGGAAGATACATTGATCGTAGCCGGTATGTTGAAGTTATTCAAGCAAATGCACAACGGGTAAACCAAAACCCGAATTACTACCGACAACGACAACAAATCATCGAACATCCCTTTGGCACCCTGAAACGCCACCTGGAATTTACACATACTCTGGTGCGAAAAAAAGAAAAGGTCCTTGAAAAGATTAGTCTGATGTTTATTGCTTACAACTTGGAAAGATGTATCTCAATTATGTGAACTGAATGCCTTATTAAAGCACTTAAAGAGTGCTGCTTACATTGCTTTTCTTTGATAAATTGGTTTATTTTGAGCCTTTTTGGCTATGCAAAAATAAAATACTACAATAAAATCAAAGTAGTCATTATGAAAATTTAAACATGCTATACCCTTTTAAAAGAAAAATTATGCATATTTTTATTTAATTGAAATGAATTTTTACACAGAGTCACGTAAGAGCCAATTTGAAGAAAATGGATATTGAACAAACAATTTTACCAATTGAATCAATTCAGGAAAGAGATGTTGACTTAATTTTACTCGAAGAATTATCAACTGATAATACTTTCTGCGAATGGTTCATAAAAGAACTTAACTTACCGAGTTTACTTTCTATAAATGGTGCATGGAGAAGTATTTCTTCTTTTGGACTTGGCGAGACGGATATATTATTCTCATATAATTCAGTGAGTGAGAAAATATTTGTTCTTATTGAAAACAAATTAGATGCTTCATTTCAAGATGAACAATTCAACCGTTATCTTAAACGAGCAAAAAAATATGTAAAAGAGGGAGAGTGTGATAATGCTTATGTTATTTTAACTGGTCCTAAAGTTTACTGTGAAAATCAAAATGAGTTTGAAAATTATTTAACCTACGAAGCAATTTCTGAAAGATTTGAATTTATTGGTACTAAAAGAAAATTATTTAAACGGGATTTATTGAAAATAGCTATTGAAAAGCTGAAACGAGGTTATCAACCAGTAAATTCTCTCCCAGTTCAGAAGTTTTGGCATTCATATTGGAAGTTTAAAGAAGATAAATTCCCAAGCCTAAAAATGAAAGAACCTGATATTGTACCGTACCAAAGTGATTGGCCAATGTTGTATGACGATAGATTAAAAGGAATTACTTTTTATCACAAACTGGCTCAAGGTAACACAGACGCAACATTTAAGAGTTTTTCGGAAGAAATCGCTTTTAAAATAAAAGAAATACTACCCGAATGGGCAAAACTAGAAAAACATAGTAAAAGCTTTTCGATACGAGTCTTTTCAGGAAAGGTTGATAGAACTAAGGATTTTGACAAGCAAATTGAGACTATAGAAATTGGATTAAAAAACCTAATAAAATTAAGAGATTGGCTAATTGAAAATAAAAACTGGCTATAACAAGCGTCGAGCCAGACTGTCTCTGTGATGATTACTTATTGAAAGGTGAGTATAAATTAATTCAATCAGGAAAGACCATAGAATTCCAAAAGGAAGCAAAAAGCGGATTACAAATATATTTATTGACGTTAACAGAATCCGGCCACTAACACGGACAATAAAATTAATAGGCTCGTCACGGTTTTTGCTATCGATAGCTATCGGGATGCTCCTGCAATCGCAACAGATTTGTAATAACTTATACCACGAGCACACAAGTACCCACTAATAACTCTATTACTGATGATAAATTCGCGATTCCGATTAACCTTGTGTCACGAAACTGGTAATGTTTACAAAACTTCGTACCTGGACTGCAAAAATTCGCACCGTACCTTCCTTGCACCGTGACAATTTTCTGCCTAAAGTACCAGGATTCAATCCGGTAGCTGCGTCAGGTAACACATACTAATTTCATTGCCGGGATGTTACAGGCAAGCTTTGACGAGAAGAGGACAACAATTCGAAAATTATGTATCTTTGAAAAAAATGTGATGCAACAATTATTAGAGAAACATAAGAAAGAGTTGATTGCGATTTGTCAGGCCCTTAACATTAAGAGGCTTTACGCATTCGGTTCTGTTGTATCCGACAAATTTCGGGAGGATAGCGATATCGATTTCCTCATATCATTTTCTGATAGTCTGTCCGTTGATGAATACACACAGAACTATTTCACACTTCACTATAAACTCCGGGAACTTTTCAAAAGAGAGATTGACATTGTTACTGAAAGGACGCTTTCAAATCCGTACTTGATTGAAAGTATTAATGAATCCAAACAGTTGATTTATGAAGCGTGAGGTAAAGTAACTTAATCTTTCAATGTCATGAAAAAAATCTTACTCTTTCTGCTTTTGTCTATTTCTGCTTTGAGTTGTGAAAAAGACGAATTAATTCCTAAAAAAGATATTCCGGATTGGCTTAAAACACAGATTTCCAGCTTAGAGCAAGTAATCAAAGCAGATCCAAACACCCTACTTGGCTATACTGCATGGGTTAGATATGAGTGGAAAAATGAATACTATTTCGAATTTATCAACCCTCCAAGCTCCTTTCGCCCTCTTCCTAAATGTATGGATGGCAAAAATCTAGATTCTACAGTTTGGGACAGCTTTGAAAAAGAAAAATGTTGTATGCAGTATATATGGAAAGGACCAAATTATTAACTTAAAACGCAAAGGCGAATAACACCAACTAACTATAACAGGCCGGTATATTTTCCCGGCATGTCATAGTTTTTGCGATGCTCATAAAACACAATGATAACAAAGCAACTTTTGTAGAAATAAGAATATTTTGTTACCCATCCTGAAAGTAAAAACTGCGTCAGTCCATCCTAAGGTCGTGTCACGCCAACAAAACATAACGCCGAACCATTAGATTATATCACAAAATTTAGTGTTTTATGACTTACCATGCAAAAGCATGTCTTAACTCCCTAAATAGCCGGACATAATTTGAAAAACAAATTAAGTCTGATAAAATTCGGGAATTATGCCAAAAGAAAATAATTAACTTTAAGGAATAATTCATATTAATGAAAGATTCGTGGTCAAAAATAGAAGTAGCATTGATTGTCGCTGACTATTTTGATATGCTTAAAAAAGAGCTAAACCGGATCCCATATAAAAAAGCAGACCATAGAAGACAAATTTTACCAATACTAAATAATAGATCAGAAGGATCGATCGAATTTAAACATCAAAATATCAGTGCCATACTTATAAGCCTTGGCAGACCATATATTAACGGATACTTACCCCGTTATAATTACCAAAAATTATTGGAAGACGAAGTTATTGACTACCTGATTTATCATTCTGAAATTGAATCAGACTTTCAGCATTTTGTAGAAAAAGATTTAATTAAACCTCAAAGCAGACCTGACTTTGAAAAAATTATAGTAAACCCTCCGGAGGTAGCTTCAGTATCAGAACCAAAGCTTTTCTATCAACAAAAACCAGTTAAAACTAATTACTTAGAAAAGGAACAATCAAATAAAGCTCTTGGACTTTTTGGTGAGGAGATTGTAATCGAATATGAGAAATGGAATCTTATCAGATTGGGATACGAAAAACTAGCTGACAAGATAGAATGGATTTCAAAAGAAGAAGGCGATGGAGCTGGCTTTGATATTTTATCAAAAAATCTTAATGGGTCCGATAAATATATTGAAGTAAAAACAACCAGACTTGGAAAAGAAACTCCTTTCTTTTTTTCCTCAAATGAACTTCAGTTTTCAATTAAAAAGGCTCCAAATTTTCATCTTTATAGATTATTCAATGCCGAAAAAGATGTAAAGCTTTTTCAAAAAAATGGTGGACTAAATATTATTTGTAATTCTGTACCGACAATGTTTAAAGGCTATTTCTGAGGCCTAAAATAAAAAGACGCATAACAGAATTCGGTGAAAAACAACATCAATAAAATCTTCAAATTCATTGTTCTCACTTACTTTGCTTATCCATTTAACATATATAATTCCCAAAAAAATATTGGCTTGCATAGGACTGCGGATTACAACAAAAGCCTATCATCTCTGATAAAACTGTATTTCCATTTCAAAGAACTTTTATATCTTTATACCATGTGATAACCCTGAGCATAATAAGCCTGATAACAAAAAGATATTTGTAAACCAGCGTCAAATCAGTTATTATATCTTTACAATAAAATGCCTGAAAAAAATTTAGCTTAACCAAAATCAAACTTCCATAATTCATCTTAATTCATACCGAAATGAAACAATGTTTCTTTTTTCTTCTTGTAACTTCTCTGATTATTTCCTGTACAGGCAGAAAAACTATTTCCCTGGAACCGACAGATTATGATAGTATGCAAACCGTAACTATTGATAACGGAAACTTTAAAGCAATATTTATCGATAACACAGAACTTGCTCCAAACCACAGAGCCGGGTATAACGGTATTGCCGAATTATATCATACCAGTCAGGATTCTACTGCTTTTGTACCATTTTATGCAGGATTTAATCTCGAACATGTTTTCTGTGGTGACAGCCTGACAGAGTTTTTTGAACCACGCGTCAACCCAATGACTTTATATAAAAAAAGTGACACTGAAGTACTCCTTTATCAGAAAGCAACACCCGTCTCCGGAGTGGAAAGCCTTACTGAATTTAAGATTGTTGCCCCCCACTATATTGATATAATTTTCCGGTGCATACTACATAATCAACAATATTTCCCGCATGGTTATATTGGAATGTTTTGGGCCAGTTATATTAATAATCCGCCAGACAGGAATATATATTTTTCCGGACTTACTGAAGGGAGATCAGATGATTACTGGATTTCAGCTTTTTCTGAAAAGCATGGAATAAAAGCTACTCACAGAAGTATTACTGATAAACATAATTTTTTCTTTGCACCAAATTTTCATGCAACTCTGGTAAATAATTATTCTGATTACCGTTATACAAGCCCATTTTATTATGGCCGCTTTCATAATATGGCACTTGCATTTTTCTTTAAATCTTCTGAAATTATCAGGTTTAGCCAGTCACCAACAGGAGGAGGGGCAACTAATCCGGCATGGGATTTCCAATATATAATTCCTGATCCTAAACTTGGAAAAGAATACAAATTTAAAGCAAGAATGGTTTATAAACCCTTTATTAATAATGAAGATATCAGGCAGGAATATGAAAATTGGATGAAAAATAAATAAGGACCATACTGACAAAATAATTACAATTGTAATTATAATTAAACCGGCAGATTTAACTAATATTAAGCAAGGCTTTTGACTTAATACTCCTGATAAAAATTTTTAGCAAATAAAACTTCCAGGCGCCATTGAATATAAAAGAATTTGAAGCTCACTGCCAGCTATCGTAAAGCTCACAATCAAGGGAAGTAAAAACCGAATAAATAGAAAACTAAAACAGGCATACAAAAGAAAATTAATTGTAACTTACAAGCCGGTAACAATAAAATTTTTAAATATGAGAAAAACAATTTTAAAACCAATTTTTGATACCGTACGTTTATGGTACATTCCTTTAATTATTGGCATTCTTTTTATTCTGGCGAGTATCTTTGCATTCGTTTTTCCCTGGGCTTCTTTTATTACTTTAGCCTTATTCTTCAGCTTAAGCTTTTTATTATCCGGACTTTCAGAGATCGTTTTCTCTGTCTCCAATAAAAAAACATTGGACAATTGGGGCTGGCATCTGGCATTAGGTATTATCACACTGGTTATAGGCCTGTTGCTGATTATAAATCCTGAAATTTCTGCCGGCGTACTGGCACTTTATATCGGCTTTACCATTTTATTTCGTTCAATAGCAAATATTAGTTTCTCAATTGATATAAAAAATTTTGGGATCAGGAACTGGGGCTATCTGTTAGCCCTGGGAATTTTAGGCACAGTTGTATCCGTCATCCTTATAATAAACCCTGTTCTTGCCGGAGTTAGTACTATCATAATAATGGCTATTGCATTTTTAATTATAGGCATACTCAGCATATTATTTTCTATGCAATTAAAAAGAGTACAACGCTATGTAAAAAAGATCAATCCGGATATAAAAGAACGATATAGAAAATTCCAAAGAGAAATTATAGAAGAAATCAGTGAAGCTTTTAATGATTGATTTTTTCACAAGCATATCTTTCAGCAAAACCCTTAGTATTCTCTTTGCACTAAACTTTTTCGGTGTACTGGTTACCATTCTTCTGGAGAACAGGGATCCTGCCAAATCTTTGGCCTATATAATGATTTTAATTTTTGTCCCTATATTGGGCCTGATAATCTATTATTTTGTTGGAAGAGATGTCAGAAAAAAACAAATTTTCAAAGAGGGGTAAAAATTTATTTATACAAAAAAGGATTTATTCATTCAAAAACAATGATAATAGATGGAAAAGTCGGGATCATTGGTACAGTGAATATGGATATACGAAGTTTTTATATAAACTTTGAAATAGCCGCACTTTTTTATGATCCGGATTTTTGCAATAAAATGGAACTGTCTTTTCAGGAGGATAAATCTAACAGCAAATTGATTGATCCTGAAAAATGGCTTAAGCGGCCTGTCATGGACAGATTTATTGATTCAATTTGCAGGCTCTTAACTCCTCTTTTATAATGTTTATCTAAAACAATTAATTATATGCCTCTATTTATTGTTATCCTGGGATTAATACTTCTGTTATTACTGGTCATTGTTTTTAAAGTCAATGCTTTCATAGCTTTTATAATTGTTTCTCTTACAGTAGGAATTGCCGGGGGAATGGAACTTGAACAAATAGTGTCATCCATTCAGTATGGAATTGGAGATACATTAGGATCGCTGGTTTTGATCCTTTGTTTTGGTGCCATGTTAGGAAAGCTGGTTGCCGACAGTGGCGCAGCCCAAAAAATAACTACCCGGCTTGTCAGTCTTTTTGGATTGAAATACATTCAATGGGCATTAGTTTTAACTGGTTATATTGTAGGAATCCCTTTGTTTTTTTCAGTAGGCTTTGTAGTATTAATTCCCCTTCTGTTCACCATTGCAGCATCAACCGGTATTTCTTTGTTATATATTGGAATACCCATGCTTGCTTCACTTTCTGTAACGCATTGTTTACTTCCGCCTCATCCCGGGCCAACAGCCATAGCAGTTATGTTTGATGCAGATATCGGCAAAACTCTCATTTATGGTATAATTATTTCAATACCTGCCATTCTCATTGCAGGTCTTTTGTTTGCAAAATTTTTAAAAAATATTAAATCCAGGCCACTTGAGGAATTTATAAGTAAGAAAGAATTGAGTGAAGAAGAATTGCCAAAAATGTGGGTCAGCATATTTAGTATGCTTTTACCTGTTATTTTAATCGGTCTTTCTTTTATTGCAGATTCATTTTTTGATGATGAAAAAAAATTAAAACTGATACTGAATTCAGTTGGGAATCCTGTCATTGCAATGCTCATCTCACTTATCGTTGCAATTTTTAGTCTGGGTCTGTGCAGAAAAAAGAAAATAGCTGAAATAATGGAATCCCTTGGACAATCAGTTGCAAGTATTACCATGATCTTATTAATTATTGCCGGAGCAGGGGGATTAAAAGAAGTTCTTGTTGAAAGCGGTATAAGTGAATACATTGCCGGATTATTCACCAGTACCGAAATATCTCCTCTTTTCCTTGGCTGGCTGTTATCTGCTTTACTCAGAATATGTGTCGGATCGGCAACAATAGCCGGACTTACAACAGCAGGGATCGTACTTCCATTATTATCAGACGGGGCTATAAATAAGGAACTAATGGTCCTCGCTATTGGATCAGGTACTATCATCCTTTCCCATGTCAATGACGGGGCGTTTTGGCTTTTTAAAGAATACTTCGGGCTAACAGTCAGGGAAACATTTGCTACCTGGTCCCTTATGGAGACTTTATTGAGTGTCACCGGATTACTGGGTGTTTTATTACTAAATTTGCTGCTTTAAGAACTGTAATGATAAAGAGAATAAAATATTCACAGAACAGAATGATATTTTAGAGGCCGGAATGAATTATTTTATAGCCTTAATCATTAATATATGAAAACAATTATTTCCTTTTTTAATTTTCTCCGCTCTCAAAAATTAATTTCATTATTATATTTGTGGTTTATATTACTTTTAAAAATTGGACTATTTTGCTTGTTCCTGGTCTTAGTAAACTTCGCACATATATATACCATAGACATTACAACATTTATTACAATTTTAATGAGATCATAAAATGATGCAAGATCCGGATTTAAAAATCAAAGAATTGGGCTTAATATTACCCCCTGCCCCAAAACCGGGAGGTCTGTATAAACCTGTACTTGTTGTGGATAAATTCCTTTATATTTCGGGCCAGGGACCCGTTAATCCTGATGGAACATTAATGACCGGCAAATTAGGTGATGACATGAATACTGAAGAAGGAAAGCTGGCTGCAAGGCAGGTTGGGCTTACCATGTTGTCAACTATTAAAGCACATTTTGGCGATTTGAAAAAAATAAAACGATTGGTAAAAGTATTAGGTATGGTAAACTCCACTCCGGATTTTAACCAGCAACCTTCAGTTATTAATGGATTCAGTGAGCTGATGGCAGATGTTTTCGGCGATGACGGAATAGGGGTCAGGAGTGCCGTTGGAATGATACTTCCTTCCAATATACCCGTTGAAGTAGAAGCCATGTTTGAACTTAATCATGAAGAATGATGATAAATAATAATTCTCAAGATCTTCCATGGTACACTATAAGTAAGCCGGAAGAAATACCCTCCCCTGCCCTTTTAATATATCCGGAACGGATAAATATCAACATTAAGAAAATGACAGAGATCGCAGGAAGCGTCGAAAGGTTGCGGCCCCATGTAAAAACTCATAAAATGGCTGAGGTCATTAAACTGCAAATGGAACAGGGCATAACTAAATTTAAAACCTCAACAATTTCAGAAAGCGAAATGGTTGCCAGTTGTGGTGCAAACGATATATTACTTGCCATACAACCTGTCGGGCCAAATTTAGACAGATTTTTTACATTAAAGAAAGAATTCAGGGATAGTAAAATATCGTGTATAGTTGATTCGGAGGAAATAATCACCAAATTATCCGGCCTGGCTATTAACTCCGGAATGGAAACCCATGTATGGCTTGATATTAACAATGGGATGAACCGCACCGGAATAGTACCGGGCGAAAATGCTGAAAAACTTATACAGAAAATAATTACCTTCCCCATGTTGAAACTGGAAGGGCTTCATATATATGACGGGCATATCACAGAAAAAGATTTCCGGAAACGTGAAAAGATCTACAATGAGTCTTTCGCTCCGGTAATAAGTTTCATTGATAAATTAAAAACCGCGGGTATCAGGGACCTGAAAGTTGTTGCAGGCGGAACCCCAACATTTCCTTTTCATGCTTTAAATCCGAATGTGGATGAATGCAGCCCCGGCACTGTCCTTCTGTGGGATTATGGATACAGGCAGGCTTTTGCCGATATGGATTTTATTTATGCAGCTATTCTGCTGGCACGTGTCATTAGTAAACCAGCTAAAGACATTATTTGTATTGATCTCGGACATAAAGCAGTAGGATCAGAAATGCCGCAGCCAAGAGTATTCATTCCTGATCTTGCTGATTACACAATTATAGGTCATAGTGAGGAGCATATGATAATCCAAACCCCTGAACAGGAAAAACTTAAAATTGGAGGTCATTTATATTGTATCCCCTGGCATATCTGCCCTTCAGTTGATCGTTATGACACAGCTCATGTTGTCTGCCAAAATAAAGTTTCAGAGGAATGGAATGTAATAGCAAGAAAAAGAAAGATAAGGTGCTAGCTTAAATAAAAAGTTATGGAAGAAAAATTTTTGATCTTCGACGGGCATCTTGATCTTGCCATGAATGCTCTTGAGTGGAACCGTGATTTACGCTGGTCTGTAGAAGAAATCCGTGTATATGAACAGGGGATGACAGACAAACCAGACAGAGCCAGGGGAACCGTGAGCTTTCCGTCTATGCGTAAGGGTAATATCGGAGTTTGTGTTGCAACACAAATAGCCAGATATGTTAAAAGGGAAAATAAATT
>CAZLXM010000081.1:0-5904 GCA_964563105.1 uncultured Bacteroidaceae bacterium | reverse complement strand
AAGCCTGGGCCCAAACGCAGGGTCAGCTCGCATGGTACAGAACAATGGAAGATGCTGGAGAAATGACACAAATACGTTCTGTAAAAGATTTGAAAAATCACCTGACATTATGGCATGAGTTTTCTGAGATTGTACCTATCGGTTATATTCTTAGCCTTGAAGGTGCTGACTCAATTATTTCCATCCCTTATCTCGAAAAGGCATATGAATATGGTTTACGGGCCATAGGGCCAGCTCATTACGGTCCCGGAACCTATGCACAGGGAACCGATTCAAGTGGCGGTCTTGGCAAAAAAGGCAGGGAACTGATAAAAGAAATAGAAAAACTGGGAATTATCCTGGACGTAACACATTTATCCGATGAAAGTTTTAGGGAAGCATTGGATATTTTTAAAGGTCCTGTTTGGGCAAGCCATAATAACTGCCGCACTTTTGTCCCTCATAACAGACAATTTACAGATGAACAGATCAGGGAGCTGATTAGAAGGGATGCTGTAATAGGTGTTGCCCTGGATGCCTGGATGCTTGTACCCGACTGGATAAGAGGTGTATCAACTCCTAAGTCTATGGGAGTGAGTCTTGGTCTGGTTATAAATAACATAGACCATATTTGCCAGCTGGCAGGAAACTCACTGTATGCCGGTATTGGCTCAGACCTGGATGGCGCATTTGGAAACGAACAATGCCCTTATGACATTGATACTATTGCAGATCTCCAAAAAATACCTGAAATGCTTTACAAAAAAGGATATGACAAGAATGATATAACAAACATTATGAGTGATAACTGGATCCGTTTTTTATATAATTATCTGCCAAAAAATTAAATTATTAAATGGAGGACTTACTTTCCGAAATCCGAACAGATCTGCTGAAAAACAGCGATGAAAAGGTCAAAATTTCAGGTCAGAGATTTTTTAAAGAAGAAGTAAAATTATTAGGTGTTAAAACTGCCGGTGTAAACAAAATTGCTAAAGAATATTTTAAATCTATCCACAAAAAATCCAAAAAAGATCCCTTTAATTTTTGCGAAAAATTATGGCAGTCAGGATATCTTGAAGAGTCTTTCATTGCATGTAAATGGTCATATTTTAAAAAGGATGAATATAAGCCGGAAGATTTTAAAACTTTTGAAAATTGGTTAAATTTGTATATATCAAACTGGGCTGCCTGCGATACCTTTTGCAATCATACTGTCGGGGCATTTCTTGAGATGTATCCTGAATTTTTAACAGAACTTAAAAAATGGGCTAAATCTGATAATAGATGGGTTCGCAGAGCTTCGGCAGTTTCTTTGATTATACCGGCAAGAAAAGGAAAATTCCTGAATGATATCTTTGAGATCGCCGATATTTTACTTACTGATGAAGATGATCTTGTACAAAAAGGTTATGGCTGGTTGTTAAAGGCTTCCGGCGAGGCAAAACAAAATGAAATTTTTCAGTATGTAATTGAGAATAAAAGTAAAATGCCACGGACAGCATTAAGATATGCTGTAGAAAAAATGCCTCCTGAATTAAGAAAAAAGGCAATGGAAAAATAATATTATTAAAAATAACAACTCAACCCTGATTCTCCTTTTTCTGTTAAAAAAACTTAAAAGAAATCTACAATAATAACATTCTAAGAATCTTATTTGTTACTTGCATGCAATTATTAATTTAACATTAGTTAGAATTTAACAGGGCATAAAATTTGAAGTATCTATTTTATTAACTTTTTTCAGACAATTTTAAAAAAACAGAGATATGAAAAGATTTGCGGGAACATTAATTACGGCTTTAATCGGAGCAGGACTGGCAATTCTTGCATTTGCCACGATTTTTAAGCCGGAAACGAAAGTAGTACATGTTGAATCAAAGCCTGCTGCACTTTATACTTCCATACCTTCCACTCCTGAAACAGCGGTAGATTTTACAGTTGCTGCAGAAAAAGCAGTTCATTCTGTAGTTCACGTTAAGACCAAAGCTATGCGTGAGAATTATTCGTACAATCCTTTTTATGAATTTTTCTTTGGTGAAAAGGGTATGGGCCAGCCTCAACCTGTTGAAGGTTTTGGTTCCGGTGTAATCATTTCAAAGGATGGTTATATTGTTACCAATAACCATGTTATTCAGGATATGGATAAAATTGAAGTTGTATTAGACGACAGAAGAACTTTTGATGCTGAGATTATAGGAAGTGACAGAAGTACCGATCTGGCCCTTCTGAAAATTGATGCTGACAATCTGCCTTATCTTAATTTTGGTAATTCAGATATTCTTAAACTTGGGGAATGGGTCCTTGCGGTAGGTAATCCCTATAATCTTACTTCCACTGTAACAGCAGGGATTGTAAGTGCAAAAGCGAGAAACCTGAATATCCTGCAGGATCAGCTCAGAATTGAATCTTTCATCCAGACTGATGCAGCAGTAAACCCCGGTAACAGTGGTGGTGCACTGGTTAACACTTTTGGCGACCTTGTTGGGATAAACACTGCTATTGCAAGTCGTACAGGAGCCTACACAGGATATTCCTTTGCAATACCAGTTAGTATTGTGAAAAAAGTGGTCGGGGATATCAAAGAATTTGGCACAGTTCAAAGAGCTATTTTAGGTGTTACTATTCAGGATATTACACAAGAACTGGCAAAAGAGAAAAAGTTAAATAATCTTGAAGGTGTTTATGTGAATGAACTTAGAGATAATGGTTCTGCAAAGGATGCCGGAATTAAGGCCGGAGATGTTATACTTTCTATAAATGAGGTCACTGTAAACAGTGCTTCCTCCCTCCAGGAACAGGTCAGCCAATTCAGGCCGGGAGATAAGATACATGTTTTGGTTAAAAGAGATAATAAAGAGAAACATTTCGACGTTATACTCCGTAACATGGATGGAACTACCCAGGTTGTCCAGCGTGATGATGTAATTGAAGAATTAGGTGCAAGTTTTGTAGCTGCTTCCTCTGAAGAATTATCCAGGCTAAAAATCAAAAATGGTGTTAAAGTTGTTTCACTAAGTCAGGGAAAACTTTCAAGATCAGGTATAAAGGAAGGATTTATTATTACAAAAATAAACAATACACAGGTTTCAAGTGTTAATGATATTAAAAATATCTTATCAAAAGTTAAATCAGGAGGAGTATATATTGAAGGGGTATATCCTGATGGAGTAGTAGCATATTATGCATTCGGAATATAAAACATTAATAAAATAAATCAATAAGCGCTTGCAAAAAGTATGGGCTATTTGCAGCGCTTATTGATTTTTCGGGCTAAAAGAAGTTTTTTTTTATTTCGTCTGCCTGTTTTATTACTTGACTTTAATAAGAATATATCGTATCTTTGCAGGAATTTTTTTTAAGAAGGAAAGATTAATATAATGAGACAATTAAAGATCACAAAATCTATTACCAACAGAGAAAGCGCATCCTTAGACAAATATCTACAGGAAATAGGAAGAGAAGAATTGATTACGATTGAGGAAGAAGTTGATCTGGCACAAAGAATAAAGAAAGGTGACAGAACTGCATTAGAAACACTAACAAGGGCCAATCTGAGATTTGTAGTGTCTGTTGCAAAACAATATCAAAATCAAGGTTTAAGTTTACCCGACTTAATAAATGAAGGAAATCTCGGTTTAATTAAAGCTGCTGAAAAATTTGATGAAACCAGAGGATTTAAATTTATTTCTTATGCTGTGTGGTGGATCAGACAATCGATCCTGCAAGCACTTGCCGAGCAGTCCAGAATTGTCAGGCTCCCTCTTAATCAGGTTGGGTCACTGAACAAAATAAATAAAGCATTTTCCAAATTTGAACAGGAAAATGAAAGAACACCCTCGCCTGAGGAACTTGCAGATTCTCTCGGATTGCCAAAAGAAAAGGTTGCTGACACACTAAGAATTTCAGGAAGACATGTTTCAGTTGATGCTCCTTTTGTTGAAGGAGAAGATAACAGTCTTCTTGACGTAATCCAGAATAATGATTCTCCCAGCGCCGATAGAAACCTGATAAAAGAATCTCTGGCTAAAGAAATTGATCGTGCTCTTTCAACTCTTACAGAAAGAGAAAGAGATATTATCAGATTCTTCTTTGGTATAGGATGTCAGGAAATGACACTTGAAGAAATTGGAGAGAAATTTGGGCTCACAAGAGAAAGAGTCAGGCAAATTAAAGAAAAAGCAATCAGGAGGCTTCGCCATACTTCAAGAAGCAAGTTATTAAAAACCTACCTGGGTTAATATATGAAAAAATACACGATCCCATCTCTGGTAAGGGATTCAGTTAACTTATTCAGCAATAATACTGCTCTTGCATTTGTTGATGAAAAAGGTATAAGCTATTCTGAACTGGGAAAAGAAATTGAAACTACCGCATCACTTCTCGATATACTGGGAATAAATAAGGGTGATAAAGTAGCCTTAATAGGAGAAAATATGCCTAACTGGGGCATCGCCTTTCTCTCAATAATTAGTATGGGGGCCGTTGCCGTTCCAATCCTGCCCGATTTTCATGAGAATGAAGTAAAACAAATCCTCGAACACTCGGAATCAAAAGTTTTAATCGCTTCGAACCGGCAGAGTACCAGATTAAAAAAATATATCAACGAAAGTCTTCCGACGATTATTTTAGAAAATCTTACACTGCCCGAAACAGCTTCAATAAGCGAAAGAATTCCTGAATTATATTCAGAGTTCACTCTGGAACGCATGGATGAAGCCTCAGATGAAGATGAACTTGCAACCATTATTTATACCTCCGGCACTACCGGCTCATCCAAAGGGGTAATGCTCACCAATAAAAACCTTGCATGGATGGCAAAGCAATGCCTCACAATTCAACATGTAGGCCCGGGGCACAGATTCCTGTCGATCCTGCCTATGTCGCATACTTATGAAAATTCTATAGGTTTTTTACTTCCAATATATAGCGGTGCAACAATTTATTATTTAAAAAAGCAAATGTCCCCTTCAATATTGCTGGAAGCTGTTGCAAAAGTAAAACCAACACATCTTTTAACTGTCCCCCTTATTATCGAAAAAATATATCGTAAACAAATACTTCCAAAATTCAATAATAACAGAATAACTAAAAATTTATTCAAGTTTAAGCCAACCAGGATACTTCTTAACCGCCTGGCAGGAAAAAAGCTTATGAAAACATTCGGTGGAGAATTAATTTTTTTCGGTATAGGTGGTTCTAAACTTGACGGTAAAATTGAAAAGCATCTTTCTGAATCCAAATTCCCTTATGCCATAGGATATGGCCTTACAGAGACATCACCTCTGCTGGCAGGATCATCTCCTTTTCATACTGCCTGGCAATCTACCGGAAAAGTCATGGAAGGAGTGGAACTAAAAATAGATAACCCGGATCCTGTTACAGGACAAGGTGAAATTATAGCAAAGGGGCCAAATCTAATGAAAGGATATTATAAAAATCCTGAAGCTACCATGGAAGTAATAACAAAAGATGGATGGTTCAAAACAGGTGATCTTGGATATATTTCCTCTAAAAAAGATCTTTACATAAAAGGAAGAATAAAAAATCTGATCATAGGAACTAATGGCGAAAATATTTATCCCGAAGAAATTGAAACAATTATTAATAGTATTGAATGTATTGAAGAATCTCTTGTAGTCAGGCAAAAAGATAAATTAGTTGCCTATGTTAAAATTAACCTCCAGGAACTGGAAAATACATTAATAAAATTAAATGAAAAAGTGATAACGGTATGCCAGGAATCCATTGATGAAATTCTTAGCGAAATTCAAACATTTGTTAATCAAAGAGTAAACAGGTATTCAAGGATTCAGATGGTAGTTCTGCATACGCTTCCTTTCGAAAAAACTCCCACCAATAAAATTAAGCGATATTTATACGGAGGCTAATTTTTTTATAAAACCTCTATAAAAATAGCCAGTG
>CAZLXM010000080.1:0-18001 GCA_964563105.1 uncultured Bacteroidaceae bacterium | reverse complement strand
ATGAAAGTTGTTGATTTTTTGAATATTTGGGGACTTATTTTTATCGGGATTTCACTTTTTATAGGTCTTTTTGTTCGTTGGTCATCTTTAGCCGGCGCTCTGCTCCTTATTATGTATTTTGCAGCCTATCCTCCTATTCCGGGTTATACATTTGGGGCAGTTACCGAAGGAAGTTATCTATGGGTAAATAAAACATTGATAGAACTTGTAATGTTAATAATATTTACTATTCTGCCTGTTGATGTTTTTTATGGAATTGACCGTTTAATAAGGCAATGGAAAGAAGAAAAAGCACATGCCCCTGTACCTTCAACAAAAGATCCTGTTTCATCACCATTAAGGCGTGAATTATTACGTAATTTGATCAGTGTCCCATTTCTTGGTGCATTTGCCTATGCTCTTTATAAAAAGAAAAAATGGGATAGTTTTGAGGAGAAATTTCTGACAAACACACCAGATGCAATTAGCGGATCTACCCTTTTAAGTTTTAATTTTACAGCACTTCAGGATTTAAAGGGACAGGTCCCTAAAGGAAATCTTGGAAATATTGAATTAAGCCGCCTTATAATGGGAGGAAATCTTATTGGCGGCTGGGCTCATGCACGTGATCTCCTGTATGCTTCAAAGCTTGTTAAAGCATATCATACAGATGAACGTGTTATGATGACTCTTCAACTTGCGGAAAAATGTGGAATTAATGCTATTCTTACAACACCGGCATTATCAAGAATAATAAATAAGTATTGGAGAGAAGCCGGAGGCAGGATGATGTTTATTTCCGATTGTGGCGGAGGAGGTAAAGAAGGACTTTTAGGCGGAGTAAGATTATCGGAGGAAGGTGGCGCTGTTGCAATGTACAGCCATGGCGGAATATCCGACAGATTAATAATCGACAACAAATTTGATGAACTTTTTAAAGCTCTTGAATTAATACGGAGTTACGGTAAACCTGCCGGTATTGGGGCACATCGCATTGAAACTATTCAGGCATGTGTTCAACAAGGCCTTAAACCCGATTTCTGGGTTAAAACTCTCCATCATCATAATTATTGGTCTGCACAAGTTGATACTGAACATTTAAGCACCGTAGATCCAGGATATAAAGATAACATGTTTTGTTTTAAACCTCAGGAAACTATTGATTTTATGAATGGTCTGGAGGAGCCCTGGATCGCATACAAAGTTCTTGCAGCCGGGGCAATACCTCCAAAAGATGGTTTTAAATATGCTTTTGATAACGGAGCCGATTTTATTTGTGTAGGCATGTACGATTTTCAAATAGTGGATGATGTCAATATTGCCCTCGATACTCTTTCTAATGTAAACAGAGTGAGGCCCTGGAGGGCTTAATAAATAACAGGTTAAAATTAGTTTTCTATTGATCCATAATAATAAAGAAATAACCCCTTAAACCAAAAATCTGAAAATGATAACCGGAAAAAACGAAACAAAGCTTATACCTTCTGTTAATTTACTACCCTTTATATTATTAACTTCCCTATTTTTTATGTGGGGACTGGCCAATAATATGACTGACACATTGTTGGCTGCATTCAAAAAAATAATGAGTATGACTGATTTCCAAACTTCCTGGATCCAGTTATCATTTTATGGTGCATATTTTTGTCTCGCTTTACCGGCTGCCATATTTATTAAAAAATATACCTATAAGGCCGGGGTGCTTCTGGGATTAGGCTTATTCATCAGTGGAGGGCTGTTATTTTACCCTGCCAGTATTACAATGCAATATGGTCATTTTTTATCTTCATTGTTCATTCTTGCAGGTGGCTTATCAATTCTTGAAACTTCTGCCAATCCATATATTATTGCAATGGGCCCCGAAGAAACAGGAACAAGAAGATTGAATTTCGCACAGTCATTTAATCCAATTGGCTCTATTACAGGTGTTTTATTAAGCAAAATCTTTATTTTATCCAACCTGAACCATGCAGGTGTTGATGAAAGATCAAGGATGAGCGCTATGGAATTGCAAAATATTCAATCACAAGAATTAAATGCTGTTATGGGGCCATATGTAGGAATTGCTTTTTTACTTCTTATAATCTGGATGATTATTGCTTTTTCAAAAATGCCAAAAGCTTCTGATGCAGGCAGTTCACTTAATCTTCTTCCTACTTTTAAACGATTATTTAAAAACAGTAACTACAAATGGGGAGTTATTGCTCAATTTTTCTATGTGGGTGCACAAATAGGTGTCTGGTCATTCACTATTAGATATATTATGCAGGAATTAAGTTTAAATGAAAAAGAAGCTTCAAGTTACTATCTTGTAGCATTGATATTTTTCACTATAGCCAGATTTGTATTCACAGCCCTTATGAAATTCTTTTCACCAAAACGTTTACTTACTTTTTCTGCAGCCCTGGCAATCTTTGCAACTATAATAGTTATGTTCGGATCAGGGCATCCGGCAGCTTATGCCCTGGTTTCAATATCAGCTTTTATGTCCCTTATGTTCCCGACAATTTATGGCCTTGCTATTGAAGGACTGGGAGAAGACACTAAAATAGGGGCATCAGGCCTGATCATGGCAATTTTGGGCGGAGCTTTAATAACTGCCATACAGGGTCAGGTATCAGATTTAACGGGTAATATAAAAATGGCATATATAGTACCGGGATTTTGTTTCCTTGTTATTATAATTTATAGCCTGTTAGGTGGAAAAAAAGGTTCAGTAGAATCTCAATAAAACTAAAATCATCATAAATTTACTCACATTAAGAGTTGATTTAATATTTAAAATTGGGGAAAACTTAAAAGGATATGAAGCAATTTGATACTTGAAAACTCATTAGCTGTATAAGAGAATACAATAAAAATAGTAAATTATAGATAAGCTACTGAAAAATATTAATTTGCAATGATATAATTAAATTGTTTTCTGATGAAACCCCCATGAACTATCGTTCACAACAAGAGAATGAAAATATTTGGAGGTTCCATCAGAACGACGTAATTAATGATGAAATAACTAAATAATTTTCTGATGAAACATTATATCTACTCTTTTCTGTTACTTTTATTCACGATATTAAACTTAAACGGACAGGAACAAAAATTGAATATTGTGGTTATCGGAGCTCATCCCGATGATTGTGATATCAGGGCCGGAGGTACTGCTCTGCTATTTTCCTCTCTCGGACACAGAGTGTTATTTATCTCTGTTACCAATGGTGATGCAGGGCATCACGAAATGGGAGGGGGCATGCTTGCCAAACGCAGAACAGCAGAGGCAAAAGAAGCAGGAAAAAGATTAGGGGTTGAATATATTGTTCTTGATAATCATGATGGGGAATTAATGCCTGCCCTCGATATAAGATTACAACTAATCAGACATATCAGAAACTGGAATGCAGATATGGTTTTTGGCCCGCGTCCAAATGATTATCATCCAGACCATAGAAATACCGCTGTTTTAATTCAGGATTGTGCTTACATGGTAATTGTTCCTAATATAGCACCCGATACACCACCATTGAAGAAAAATCCATATTTTTTCTATGTTGAAGATAATTTTCAAAAGCCTGATCCATTTAAAGCAGATATAGCAATTGATATATCTAAAGTTTTTGACAAAAAAATTTATGCCATGGCTGCTCATGAATCGCAGTTTTTTGAATGGTTACCCTGGACAGCTGATCAATTGAATAAGGTTCCTGAAGGTGAAAATGAACGCCTTAAATGGCTTGCTGAAGTCCGAAAACCACGAATATCTGAAACCGTAAGAGAATCTTTGGTAAAATGGTATGGTTCGGATAAGGCCAATAAGGTTACTGCTGCTGAAGCATTTGAAATTTGTGAATATGGCCGGCGCCCCTCGGAGCAGGAAATTAAACGAATTTTTCCAATGCTTAAGTAATTTAAATATTATAAAACATCATTTAAATACTATTGAAAAAAAGAAAATAAAATGAAAGCAATAAATTATTACATGATCAAAGAAATAAAAACTAAACTTAACCGGATAAATATAATTTTAATTATAGTGATCTGTTTTTTATTATCAGTATATATACCTGAAATATCTGCAGCACCCCGACTTAAAGCAGGAGCTGCAAAAGTAAATATTACAGATACTGCAGGCAGACTGGTAAATGACACACTTTATGTAAAAGCACTGGTTTTGGATAATACATTGACCAAAGCAGTAATTATTACCATCGATGCTGTAGCAATAGGAGAAATAGGACATGTACGTAATAATTATCTTTCCAATATCCGTTTAGCCCTCGAAAAGGAATTTAAAATAAGGCCTGAAAATGTAATTATAAATGCAAGTCATTGCCATGGAAAAGTTTGTTCAGATTTGGAAGAAAAAACTCTTGAAGCTGTAAGGATAGCTTCTGCCAAAATGTTCAATGTTAAGACAGGGTCCGGCAGGGGTTTTGAAAACCGCATCAGTGAAAATCGTCGTTTCAAATTAGCCAATGGAAGAGAAATAGACAGCAGAAGAGCTTATTCCCTGCCACCAGATAAGCAAATTGCAGAAGTTGGCCCGATTGATCCTGAAATAGGAATCCTCCGCATTGATAAAATGAATGGTGAGCCTTTGGCTATTTTGTATAATTTTGCCTGTCATCCGATCCAGGGAGTCCCCAGTGAAGGTAATACAGCTGATATAACTGGTTTTGCATCAAAAACTATTGAAAACTGTTTTAATAACAATTGTATTGCTTTTTTTATTCAGGGTTGTGCAGGAGATATTAACCCTGTTATGTACAGAGATACAAATATACCACCTAATGCCCTGCCTTTAGGACAAATGCTTGGATTAAGCACTATAGAAGCTGTACACGGAATAGATTGTAAAAATCAAAATATTTTCAGGATAATTAACGAAACAATTGAATTACCCAGAGCCTTTCTTCAACACCGCATTGATTCACTTGAAAATGTACAAACCCGCCTGGTTCAGGAATTAAGAGGGACAAATATAAACCTGAAAACTTTTATTCCTATGCTTGTAAAATATAATAATTCACCGGAATATCCCTCCTATTATTCTCATAAATATATGTATGAAAAACTGGAAGGTGAAGATTATTTTGAAAAGCTTGATGCTGTTAACAGAAAAAATATGGAGACTTATATCCAAAATATTTATATAATGGAAGAGCTGTCAAGAAATCAAATTAATCTGGCATTACTTAAAAAACATTATAAGAGGAATGTAGAATCCGGCGAAAAAAACATTCAAATTGAAATTGGCGGCTTACGAATAGGAGATTTTGTTATGCTTACCTTTCCAGGAGAACTAAGTGTGCAGATTGGATTAAATATTAAAAAAATGTCACCTTTTGAATATACCTTTATTGCTGCTTACACAAATGGCTACATTTATTATGCCCCAACGGCTGAACAACTTAAAAACCCCGGAAGTGCACAGGAAGACAGTGATTGTATGCTGGACAGGAAATGGCAGGAAATATATGAAGCAAGGGTATTGGAAATGCTTAAAAAATTATAGTTAACAAACGCATGGATATCTGAATGATAATTGCTATTTTATAAATCCATTTTCCTAATTTAACCGGAGAAATATTTAAAACATCAAAATAGAATTTTAAAAGATATTATCAGTTTTTATTAAAAATAAAAATTTGTCATATATATCAGAGGATTCAGAGAATTATATTTATGCTTATTTGGATCATATTTATTAATATTGTAATAAAATTTAAAATATTTACTAATGAAAGGAACACAATCAAACAGACGTGATTTTTTAAAAAAATCAGCAGCTGCAGCTATCTCTTTTACAATTGTACCAAGACATGTTCTTGGTGGTAAAGGATATATTGCCCCCAGCGATGAGCTGACAAAAGGTATAATAGGAGTTGGAGGGATGGGACGCGGGCATATAAATTATGAAGGCCGTTTACTGGCGATTTGTGATGTTGACAAAAAGCACCTGGAAAGGGCACATGCGATGGCCGGAGGAAATATAAGCACTTATCATGATTTTCGTGAATTACTGGCCCGCCCTGATATTGATGTAGTTCACATTGCTACCCCGCCCCACTGGCATGGCATTATGACAAAAATGGCTGCCGAAGCGGGTAAGGATATTTGGTGTGAAAAACCTATGACAAGAACAATTGGTGAAGGAATAAAAGTAGTAGAAGCTGTTCAGAAACATGACAGAATATTCAGGTTGAATACATGGTTCCGTTTCCAGGGAGAATTTTACGGTTTGGGGACTACAGTAAAGCCCTTAAAAAAACTTATCAACAGCGGAGTATTGGGTTGGCCCCTGAAAGTTACTGTCAGTGGAATTACCGGTTATAATTGGAAGTTCTATTGGAGTGGCCTGCATAATTTGAAACCAATGCCGGTACCAGAAGAACTGGATTATGACTTCTGGTTAGGCCCTGCACCATACAAACCCTATAATCCGGAACGGGTACACTCAAAGTTTCGCGGATATTGGGACTATGACGGTGGAGGCTTAGGTGATATGGGACAACATTACCTTGATCCTGTTCAATATATGTTGGGAAAAGATGATACAGGACCTGTTTCAGTTGAAGTTGATGCTCCACAGCAACATTATGATGCCGTGGGATCCTGGCGAAGAATAACCTATACTTATGCAGATGGCTGTAAGATAATCCTTGATGGAGAAAACCGTGATAAAGATGCCGCATATATTGAAGGACCTTATGGTAAAGTCTATCAGGGATTCAGATCAGATATCCCTAATATTCAAAAACTGATTGAATCACTTCCCGATCCTGAACCTCAAATAACAACATTTAGTGAATCAGTTCGAACAAGAAAAAAGTTTGCCCTTAATGAAGCTAATGGACATAGATCCTCATCAATTGTTAATCTGGGAATTATTGCCGTAAGACTGGGAAGAAACCTAAAATATGATCCTGATAAACAACAGTTTATTGATGATGAAGGCGCTAATCGCCTTATAAATCAACCAATGAGAGGACCTTGGACAATTTAATGTTAATCAATTAATCAAGCAAAAATGAAAATTCATAAAATTTTAAGCTCAATATTAGTACTGTTAATATTAACAGTTTCTTTATACAGCCAGGATAGAAGAACCCTCGACACAAAAGTTGCTGATCTGTTGGCATTACTTCCCGCTTCTGATCTGTCATATACAGATAAATTAATGAACGATATGCTAAATCTTGGTGAAGAAGGAATTAAAAAAATCTGTGATCAGATCATACCTGCCGGTACCGGAGATGATACACAGGCAAGGTTTGCCGTTGAAAGCTTTTCAAGGTTCCTGTCCCAACCAGGAAAAGAATTCGAGAAAAAAATGTGGGAGGAAATATGCATACAATATGTTACAACTAAAAAAGACAATACAGTCAAAGACTTTTTCATGAAGCAACTTCAATTGGTTGGCAGTGAGAAAGCAATTGAAGCGTTAAAATCACTTTTTAATGATAAAATAAATTGTGAACCAGCCATTGCAGTAGCTGTATCAATTGGAGGAAAATACGCTGAGGATGCCCTGTCAGCAGCATTAAAAAATCGTGATCTGCCCTGCCCTGCAACAGTTATGAATGCTTTATCAAAAATGCAGTCACAAAATGCTGTTGAAGATTTTATTTTCTGGTCAGGAAGCCCTAATGCTGAAATTAAAGCTGCTTCTTATAATGCGCTTGCTCAGAGTGGAGATCCAAGGGCATATCCCCTGTTGTTAAGAGCTGCAAAAAATGCTAATTATAAATGGGATAAATTAGAATCTGTAAATGCACTTTTAAATTTCGCAAATAGAGCAGGAGAAAAAGGAGATATAAAAACTGCAGGCGCAGTAAGTAAAACTCTGGTTGCAAAATGTAAGGATAAATCAAATATGCACTATAAAACAGCTGCATTGAGTACTTATGTGAATTTCCACGGATATAATGCTATGCCACTCCTGTTGAAAGCAGCCAAAGATCAGGATACAAAATACAGGAATTCAGCTATCAGAATGTCACTGGCCTTCCCTGAAAAAGAAGCAGTAAATGATTGGGCCCGCTTTTTCCCTAAAGCCCCCTCTTATGCTAAACCGGATATTATCACATATTTTGGGATCAGAAAAGATAAGCAGGCACTGGCGACCGTTAAATCAGCACTTGAAAATTCAGACATTAAAATACGGAAAGAGGCAGTTATATCCCTGGCCTCTATTGAAGGTAAAAATGCAATTGGAGATCTTATTGATTATATGTTAAAAAACAGTTCCATTGAAGACCAAACAACTGTAAAAACAGCTTTAATGTCAATTACAGGAAGAGATAAAATGGACCAGTTCATTTTAGTACTAAAAGATGGATCACCGGCTGCAAAACAATCAGCAATTGAAATGTTGGCATGGGGCAATGCACAGGAATATTTCAATGAAGTATTGCCATATACGGAATCAGATAATGAAGCTGTTAAAAATGCTGCATTTAAATCTCTTGCCGAACTTGCCGGGCCCAATGATCAGGATAAACTTATCAAATTGATATCTTCAATATCAAATAAAGATCATATAACTGCCGTACAAGAAGCCATACAAGCTTCCGCAAACCAAATCCCGGATCCTGAAATCAGATCTGCATCTATATTAAAATCTTTAAGCTCTCAGAGTAATAAAGAAAAATTAATTCCCGTACTATCAAAGACAGGAGGCGAAGAAGCACTTCAGACAGTCCTGAAAGAATTCCAGGAAGGAAGTCCTTCATTACATGATATTTGCTTTAAAGCACTTTCAGAATGGAAAGATTATACTGCATCTTCAGCATTATTTAAAATACTGGAATCAGGAAACAAAACTTATGAATCTCAGGCATTTTCCGGATATATCAGACAAATCAGATCTGCCAGGGTTGCTGATGAACAAAAATTATTGTTATTTAGAAAAATTCTGCCTTACGCATCAACAGCAGCAAGGAAAAATTCTATTTTGAATGAACTGGGAAAATTAAAAACATACCAGACTCTTTTTATTGTAGCTAATTATTTTGATGACTCAGAAACATCTGCCGCAGCAGCCAGGGCTGCAATGACCATAGCCTTACCTTCAGATGATTCAAAAGCAGGTATGTATGGTAACATGGTCAGAAATATTCTTAACAAAGCAATTCCATTAATTCAGGGCCCTGAAAGTGATTATGAAAAAGAAATGATAATTAAATATCTTGCATCTATGCCTCCTGATGAAGGTTTTTATCCGATGTTCAACGGTAAAGACCTTACCGGCTGGCAGGGATTGGTAGAAAACCCTGTCTCAAGGGCAAAAATGAAACCACAGGAACTGGCCAAAAAACAATTAGAAGCTGATAAACGTGTACCTGACAACTGGAGCGTAAAAGACGGATGTATCTGGTTTAATGGCAGAGGACAAAACCTTTGTTCAGTAAAAGATTATGCCGATTTCGAAATGCTTGTTGACTGGAGGATCAGCAGGAAAGGTGACAGTGGTATCTATTTAAGAGGTTCGCCCCAGGTGCAAATTTGGGATATTTCAAGAGTTGAATCCGGGGCCCAGGTAGGTTCAGGCGGACTCTACAACAATAAAACCCATGAATCAGATCCTCTTAAAGTTGCTGATAACCCAATAGATGAATGGAATACATTTAGAATAATTATGATAGGTGAAAGAGTTACTGTCTGGCTTAATGGCGAGCTGGTTGTAGATAATGTAATTATGGAAAACTATTGGGACCGTTCAATACCTATTTTCCCGACAGGCCCGATTGAATTGCAAGCTCATGGAACAGACCTGGCATTTAGGGATATATATGTAAGAGAAATAAGTGAAGAAGAATATAATCTTAGCTCCGAAGAAAAAGCTGAAGGTTTTGTATCCTTATTTAATGGAAGAAATCTTGATAACTGGACAGGCAATAAAACTGCCTATGTAGTTGAGGATAATATGATTGTTATAAGACCTGAAAAAGGTTCAGGCGGAAATCTTTTTACAGAAAAAGAATATGCAGATTTCATCTTCCGATTTGAATTTCAACTCACTCCCGGCGCTAATAACGGACTTGGTATAAGAGCCCCGTTAAGTGGTGACGCTGCCTATATGGGGATGGAAATACAAATTCTCGATGATACAGCACCTGTATACGCAAATCTTCAGGAATATCAATACCACGGATCAGTATATGGCGTCATTCCCGCTAAAAGAGGGTCCCTTAAACCTGTTGGTGAATGGAATTATCAGGAGGTTATTGCAAGGGGAACTCATATAAAGGTAATACTTAACGGGACAGTTATTGTGGATGGAGATATTGCAGGTCCACGAGATTCCGGCACTTTGGATAAAAGGGATCATCCGGGCTTACATAATAAA
Source organism: uncultured Bacteroidaceae bacterium (assembly GCA_964563105.1). GTDB lineage: Bacteria > Bacteroidota > Bacteroidia > Bacteroidales > CAYVTV01. The sequence continues at coordinate 7,677 of CAZLXM010000080.1, read as the reverse complement.
AGTGGCCATATAGGATTCCTTGGACATGGATCTGTTGTGAAATTTAAAAATATTAGATTGAAAGAGATAAAAGATTAAGTGGTTGAATAATATAAATAATAATTAGACCCATATTTTAAAAAACCGAAAAAGGATAAAAATAATTTTAAAATCAAATTAATAAATAAATCAAATGTCTAAAAGAAGAGAATTTATCAAAAAAAGCATTATTGGGACAACCGGTATTGCTATTGGTGGTATAGGTTTTTCATCAAAATCATATGCATCAATAATTGGTGCTAATGACAGGATTAATATCGCTATTATAGGATTCCGCGGCAGAGGGGGAAGTCATGTAAATAGTTTTTCTTCCATGAAAAAGACAAAAAACGTAATTGTGAAAACCCTGTGTGATGTTGATGAACAATTTTTTGCCCAAAGGCTCAAAACTGTTAAAGACAGATCAGGTGAAACCCCCATCACAGAATGGGATATGCGTAAAGTTTTCGATAATAAAGATATTCATGCCGTATCATTCGCAACACCAAACCATTGGCATGCACTTGGTACTATTTGGGCCCTACAGGCAGGAAAACATGTTTATATTGAAAAGCCTGTATCACATAATATTTCAGAGGGCAGAAAAATGGTTGAAGCTTCAAGGAAGTATAATTTAAGAGTTCAGTCGGGCCATAATGGTCGTTCTGCCGCAAGTACAATAGAAGCAATTAATTTCCTTCACAACGGGGGGATTGGAGAAATATACATGGCCAGAGGACTATGCCTGAAACCACGTGACTCATTCGGGATATCCAAAGATAGTGCCCCTCCCCCAACCCTGCACTATGATATGTGGCTCGGGCCTGCTACCTGGCGTAATTACAATGAAAGCAAAGGTCACTATAACTGGCATTGGTTCTGGGATACTGGCAATGGTGATACCGGCAATCAGGGGCCACATCAATTTGATATAGCACGTTGGGGAATGAATAAAAATGAACATCCTGTTTCCATATTTTCTATTGGTGGTATTTTCGGGATTGATCCAAAAGAATGTGCCCAGGAAACGCCTAATACACAATCTTCTGTTTTTAAATATGCTGACGGCAAGATCCTTGAGTTTGAAACACGCGGTCGCTTCACAAATGCTGAAGCCAGCCTCGGAATAACTGTTGGAAATATATTTTATGGTACCGAAGGTTATCTGGAATTAGGAGCAGGCTCATGGAGAGCTTTCCGCAATCAGGAAAGCGAACCTTTTGCCGGCACGAAAATTAATACAGGTGAGAAACGACAGGCAGCGCCCGATATAACCGGCGGAGATGCTTCTGATCATTTTGGCAACTTCATAGATGCTATCAGATCAGGCAAGGATGAAGATTTGAGATGCGATATTATAGATGGTCACTATTCGGCATCACTACCCCATCTTGCTAATATTTCTTACAGATTAGGCCGTGAACTAAAATTTGCAGGCGAATTTGAAAAGTTTGCAAATGACCCTGAAGCAGATATGATGCTTACAAGAAATTACAGAAAACCTTACATTTTACCGGAAATTGTGTAAAAATTTTTATACAATTTTTAAAATAAATTAGATAAAACCTCCATTAAGTTGCCTGCTCAAAAAGAAAGTGCCTGATTACTAAATAATTGACAGACATACGATCAGAGGAAATGTTACATTTGGAGTTTCTGTTTTCAAATTTTATTTAAACTATTTAATATTTTAATTATACAATAACATAATTTTATTCGCATGAAAAAAAATATAAGTCAAATTAGCATAATATTCATACTATTATTATTAGCTGCATGTTCTCAGGAGAAAATACATGTTAGCGTGGAAAATGTTCCAAATACCCGGCAGGTTGATGTTAAAGTAAACGGAGATTTATTTACATCATATTGTTACTCTGATAGTTTAGCAAAGCCCATACTTTTCCCCATTCTTGCCCCCAACGGGGTTACCATTACCAGAGGCTATCCTATTTATCCCCGAAAAGGTGAATCAGCAGATCATCCTCATCATGCCGGTTACTGGTTTACATATGGAGATGTAAATGGGATTAATTTCTGGGCGAATGGCTCATGGCAACCTGATTCAGTAAGATACAGAATGGGGACAATTCGTTTAAAAAACATCGAACAGATTGAAAATTTAAATGATAAAGCTGTTCTCACAGTCAATCAGGAATGGGTAAAAAACGACGGGACAGTTGTTCTTGATGAGCATGTCATATTTACCTTCAGTGCAGGCAAAAATTTTCGGATTATTGACAGGCTGACTACCTTAACAGCTATGCTTCCCGAAGTTTCTTTCCCTGATACAAAAGAAGGTGCAACAGGAATCCGGGTTGCCCGTTTTCTTGACTTTCCTTCTGTTAAGCCAAGAACATTTGTCGGAGCTGATGGAAAGCCAACACGCGATCAAATTGAAAATGATGAAGGCGTCAGTGGAAACTATTTAAGCAGTGAAGGCGTGGAAGGGGCTAAAGTATGGAGTACAAGGGCAAAATGGATGAAATTATACGGTGTTAACAAAGGTGAACCTGTTTCTATTGTATTTATGGATCATCCATCAAGCTTTAACTATCCGACATACTGGCATGCCAGAGATTATGGACTATTTACTGCAAATGCTTTCGGAGTAAAAGATTTTACCAGAGGAGAACAAGAATTAAATTTGGTCTTAAAGCAAGGTGAAAAAATTTCCTTTAAGCATAGGATCTATATTAAAACGGGCGAAGATTTCCCCGCAGAACAAATTGAAAAGGAATGGTTAAATTTTAGTAATAATTAAAATATTATAAGATGAGTAAAAATAAAATTTCCAGGCGCCTTTTTATGCAAAAAAGTGCCCTTGGCGGACTTGGACTTATAAGTGCTGAACAGTTACATGCTATGTCAATGGCAGCCAAAGCAAAAATGAAATTAGGACTGGTAACTTATCAGTGGGGAAAAGATTGGGATTTACCTACACTTATTTCCATATGCGAACAAACAGGTATGAAAGGAGTTGAATTACGCACTGAACATGCACATAAAGTTGAAAGTAATTTAACTACAGCCCAACGGAAAGAAGTGAAAAAACGTTTTGCTGACAGCTCCGTCACATGTGTTGGTTATGGTTCCAATTATGAATATCATAGTCCGGATCCGGCAAAACTCAGAGAGAATATTGAAAAAACAAAAGAATATGTAATACTTTGTAAAGATATCGGAGCAAGCGGTTTAAAAGTCAAACCTAACAGTCTTCCACCTGATGTTCCAAAAGAAAAAACTATTGCCCAAATAGCAGCTTCACTGAATGAAGTCGGTAAATTCGCCAGAGATTATGGTCAAATTATAAGGGTAGAAGCTCATGGCCGGGGAACTTCTGAATTATCTGTCATGAAAGCAATATTTGATCAGGTAACTGAGCCAAATGTAAAAATATGCTGGAACTGTAATGATATAGATCTTGACCCCCCGGGACTGGAAGCAAATTTCAATATGGTAAAAAAATGGATTGGAGATACAGTTCATACACGGGAATTCTATCCTGGTGGATATCCTTACCCGGAACTCTTTAATCTTCTTGCCGGCAATAAATTTAAAGGCTGGATTCTCATAGAAGCAAGTACCGAACCAGCTAATAAGCTGGCTGTTATGAAAGAACAGCTGCCTTTATTCAACCAACTTGTGGCTAATATTAAAAAATAGCCACACCTTCGTCCGGCTTTTTGTTGATCAGGAAAATATCCGGTAAAAAGGCTGTCTTAAAAAGACTTGATAAATTCAATAATATTCTTGATAATTAGCATTCACGCCTTTAAATGTTAAATAAAAATGGCATTATAAGAATAAGTCATTTCTTTTTAAGACAGTTTTTTATTAATAAATTAATAAAAAACATTTATGTACAAAATTATTCTATTCCTTTTGAGTGTTTTTTGGTTTGTTTCATGTACAAGAGATAATGCTTCTATAAGTGAACAATCTATTCGGTTTCTGACATATCCCTTTACCGATCCTGATCCGATACCCAGACCGGAAAGAAATTATTATCCATATTACAAATATGACGGATTTTCAAAAGATGCAGACAGCATAAATTGGAAAGTGGTTGTCATGGAAAACGCTTATATAAAAATCCATATATTTCCTGAGATAGGCGGGAAAATATGGGGGGCAATAGAAAAGTCAACCGGTAATGAATTTATTTATTATAATTCGGTTGTTAAATTTCGTGATATAGCCATGAGAGGGCCCTGGACATCAGGAGGTATAGAGTTCAATTTTGGAATTATAGGTCATACACCTGCTGTTGCAACTCCGGTAGATTATATTATTAAAAATAATGATGACGGAAGTGTCAGCTGTTTTATCGGAGTAATAGATTTACTTACAAGAACCCGATGGGAAACAGAGATTAATCTTCCTCCGGATAAAGCATACTTCACCACAAATACCAAATGGTTTAATTCTACTCCTTTAATTCAACCCTACTATCAATGGAGTAATGCTGCTTATCAGTCAAAAGGTAATCTGGAATTTATTTATCCGGGTAATTATTGGATAGGACATGGTGGTGAAGCAAATGAATGGCCAATTGATGAAAAAGGAAGAAATCTTGCATTCTATGAAAATAATAATTTTGGAGAATCAAAATCATATCATATTGTTGGCGGGCCTGATGATTTTTTTGCTGCTTACTGGCATGACCTGAATTTTGGAACAGGACATTATTCCAAATACGGTGATAAACTGGGCAAAAAAATCTGGATATGGGCACTTTCCAGATCCGGGGCTATTTGGGAAGACCTGTTAACTGATTCTGACGGACAATATGTTGAACTACAATCAGGAAGATTATTCAATCAGGCATCTTCAAGAAGTACACACACACCATTTAAGCATTTTGGTTTTTCACCATATGGAAAAGACTCTTTTAAAGAATATTGGTATCCTATAATGAATATTGGCGGTGCTGTACAATCCAATCCGCTTGGGACTCTCAATGTAATAAAAGAATCAGACAGACAACAGATTTTATTTTCACCATTAAAAACAATTAAAGACAAATTAAGGATTTATTTTGGTGATGAGCTAAAATACACTTTCAATCTTAACCTTAAGCCTCTGGAAATCCGGGAAGAATACATTGACATCAATCCGCCTGACAAAGCTTTAAAAATTGTTATAGGTGATTATAATGAGTTTATATATACAGAGGAAAGAAAAGATTTTAAATCTGACAGGCCAATTACTTCACCTCAATCATTCGACTGGAATTCTCAATACGGCCTTTTTGTTGATGGAGTTAACTGGTTATATCAGAATCATTTTAACAGAGCTTTACAAAGTTTAAACGCCTGTTTAAAAAAAGATCAATATTATAACCCTGCACTCAATTATCTGGCAGAATTATATTTTAGAAAAGGTGAATTTGAAATTGCATTAAACAATGTTAAAACTTCATTATCTGTTAATGCCTATGATCCACATGCAAATTATCTTTTTGGGCTTATTAACAGAAGGCTGAACAATTTAATTGATAGTCAGGATGGATTTGCTGTAGCGTCTCTTTCATCTTCTTACCGGAATGCCTCTTATATTGAACTTGCAAAACTGTTTTTGTACAAGGAAGAATTACTTAAAGCAGAGCAATATCTCAAAAAAGTATTGGAAAATGATAATAATAATGAGGAGGCACTTTTAATGATGACTATATTATCCAGAAAAAATGGTAAAATTAAAGATGCATTAAAATATGCCAATTCTCTTGAAAATCTTACTCCTTTAAATCATTTCCCGCGTTTTGAGAAGATGCAGATAAAAGACAACAGGCAAAACTATCACAAATTTACCTCAATGATCAGAAATGAATTACCTTATGAAACTTTTATTGAGATGGCATGCTGGTATGATTATCTTGGCCTGAGGTCGGAAGCTGTTAGTTTACTGAAAATGTCACCTGAAAATGTATTAGTAAATTTGAAATTGGCTTACCTGCTGGATTTAAATAATGATTCTGAATCTGTCAAATACCTGGAAAAAGCACTCAATCAATCACCGGAATTTGTACTCCCTTTCCGAATGGAATTTATTCCTGTATTGAATCATATTATCAATAAAAATAACGATTGGAAATTTAAATATTACCTTGGATTATTACACTGGAAACTGGGAAATATTGAGCTGGCAAGAGATTTATTCTCAGCATGCGGCCAACTACCGGATGCAGCATGCTTTTATGTGGCTAAAGCTGATTTATTTAAAACATATAGAAACTATAATCCCGAAGATGATTTATTTAAAGCACTAAATACAGATAAAGCTGAATGGCGGGTCCTGCTTACAATGATCGATCATTATCTGTCAATAAATAATTCCGTTAAGGCTTTGGAATATGCAGAAAAATCCATTTCATTATTTCATGACAATGATGTATTAAGATATAACTATGCAAAATGCCTGCTGGCTAACGGGAAATATACAGAATGCCTTAAAATTCTTGAAAATCTGGTGATTCTGCCTTTTGAAGGTGCTAGTTTTGGAAGAATAACATATCGGCAGGCAGCAATAATGGAAGGAATAAATTTTTACAGGATTAATGATTTTGAACAGGCATTATCTTCAATTCAAAAAGCACGGTTATGGCCGGAAAATCTTGGTGTGGGCAAACCTTATTTTGTTGATGAACGAATTGAAGATTATCTTGAAGCTCTTTGCTATCAAGCCATTGATCAAAACGAGAAATCTATGGAACTTTTCAATAAAATAATTGAACATTCCTCTGCGCAATATTATAGCCCCAATAGAAGAAAAAGGGGAAATTCAACAGACTATTTATATTTAAGCGTACTAAAAAAGCTGGGCAGAGTAACAGAAATAAATGAATTTTTAAAAATTTGGCAGCAAAAATCGCCTGATGACCCGGTATTCAAGTGGAGTAAAGCAATGATCAACAACAATATTTTTGAGGCAAAAATTATTGAGCGTGAAATTGATACAGAAACAGGAGGAACACCGTGGGACCCAAGATATTCAGACTCAGAGTTTGAGCTTATTAAGGCAATTGCTAATTCTATTTAAAAATTATGTAAATATCCGCTACTTATCCAAATATTAATCAATTGATTATTTTAAAATTAAGTGCTTTAATTCTTAATTTATTATTGCAGGTATTAAAACAAGTTAAAACTTTTTTATAAATCTTATTTTGAACGTGATTTAATTAAAGTATACTGAATAGTATATATTCCGTCCGGTACATTTTTAAATCTGAACCCGTCAATTTCAACTATAGGTTGATTAGCTTTTATCTCAATATTTCTGATCATTTTTTTATCAATAACTTTATTTTTCAGGTCAGTCAGTTCAATTATCAAATCAACTTTCTGGTCATTTCCAAGATGGTGGATCACGGGGGTAACTTTATCTGCAGGACCATAAACTACATCTACATCATTGCTTGCTGCCCATATTTTTTGAAAAATCATTTTATTGGCATAAAAAGCTAATTTCGGATGCCTAAGGTTATCAATCAGAGGCTTCTGATATGTTCCCATATTTGGCCCTCCACGCAGACAGCACCATGAAAAACCATCATAACCCAGAAGTATTTGCTTTTTCATGGATTCCCAGGCTGAGAATGCCTGCCATGCCTGACTGGCCCTCCATTCATCAAATTGAAGCTGCCGCCCGATGCTC
>CAZLXM010000079.1:5830-18010 GCA_964563105.1 uncultured Bacteroidaceae bacterium | reverse complement strand
AAAGCAATACAATATCATCTTGCAAAAAAAGATGTATCAGAAGCAGAAACCTTGTTTAAAACTTTTCCGGAAGTGCTGAAAGATGCTTCAGGTGATGTATTGAACAGAATTGAAGAATTGGGAAAAGATCTTGACAGAGAACTATCTGAAATTGAAAAAGCCAAAAATCTTATATCAAATGAAGAAGAAATAATAAAAGAATTACAACTGCCGGAAAAAGGTATTGAAGATAATTTGTTGAATGAACTTGACGAACGTATCTCCGGCTTGACGGAATTAGAAATTGCAAAAAAGAATATTGAAACTGAAATAAAAGAGCTTGAGACAAGGGAAAATATTGCCAGAAAAAGTATAAACAATATCAGGGAAATTGATAAATGGAAAGGCATTAAGCTTGAAGATGCAGGAAAACTTGATCATTTTTTCCGGGAAACATTAACACTTATACAGAAAGAATTAAGCATCAGAACGGAAATAGAAAGACTTGAAAATGAAGGACCTGAATTAACCGATAATCAGGAATTGTTTAGAAAGGGCATTACAATTCTCGGAGAATGGTTAAAAGAAAGAAACTCTTCCACCGGCTTCTCCTTATGGTCAATCATTGCCCTTAGTATTGCCGGTATCTTCACCGCATTAGCAATTTATTTCTTTGGTTTATACGGTTTTATCGGCATCATATTTATTATCAGCATTTTACTATATTCTATCCTTGAAAAAAGAAATCAAAATAGTATTACGAGGCAAAGGTTCAGGGAAGAAGATTTTAAAAAAACCGGACTTAAAGAACCATTAAACTGGGAAAGCAATGGAGTTACGTTAAGGCTCGAAGAACTGATCACTGAATTGAGTGCTATTACGCAGGCTTATGCTGAAAATAAAAGTAAGCTGGAAAGGCTCAAGGATTTAAAAAATCGTCGTGATAATCTGAATTCTCAAATCGAAGAAATGGAGAAGGTCAGAGAAAAGTTGCTTGAACAGTTAAATGCTATCCCTGACTTTCCTAAAAGCGCTGAAGAAACTATTTCAGGCCTCTATCTTTTTCTTGAAGGAATAATAAAATGGCAAAATGCATATATCGATCTTGTTTCCAAAAAAGAGCGTAAGGAAAGTATTAATGATCTTATAAACTCGGAACTAAAGAAATGTAACGATATTTTTAATGCCTGGAAAATAGAACCAGTGAAGGATTCAACCAGTGCAAAATCTGTTTTTAAAGTTATTTCCCAATCTGAAAATAAAAGAAGATATGCACTTAAAAATATTTCCAATCAGGAAATACTAATTAAAAAGAGTCAGGAAAGGATTAATCAATTAAAAAACCGTATCAGTATAATTTACAGACAATTAAGAGTCGATCCGGAAAATTTTAATGAAGTCCGTAGAATAATGGAACAATATCCCGATTACAAAGAAGCATTAAAAAATAAAAATAGTGCATCATTGAATCTCAATATCAGGGAAAATGAGATGAGATCGCAGCCTCTTTACAGGGAATATGAAACTGAATTAGGCAGATCAGACCTTTATGAAGTTCAGGTTAAAGCGGGGGAATATGCATCCAAAGCAAAAGGATTGGAAGACCTTAGCGAAAAAATAACAAAAATTAAAACCTTAATTGAACAAAAAAAGGAAGGCTCTGAACTTGAAAATGCCCTCGCAAAAAATAAAGATGCTGAAAATGAACTTGAAGAACTCTTTGTTTCGAATCTTTCATCCCTGACTGGTTTTTTACTCACCGAATATCTTAAAAAAGAGACAGCAAACCAAAGCAGGCCAAAAGTTTTAAAACGTGCAGATGAAATATTCAGTCTCATAACTAAAGGACGTTATAAACTAAAAGTGACGGATGAAAAGGGGCCGGTTTTCAGGGCTTTTGATAATAAACTAAATCTGGGGCTTAATTTGGATGAACTATCCACAGGAACCAGGATACAGCTTTTAATTGCAACGAGGCTTGCCTTTGTTGAAAGTATTGAAAACGATATTCAGCTTCCGATACTGGCCGATGAACTCCTGGCAAATAGTGATGATATCAGAGCTGAGGCAATTATTGAAGCATTGACTGAAATAAGCAGCAGGGGACGGCAGGTGTTTTATTTCACTGCACAACCTGATGAAGTAAATAAATGGTCATCTTATCTGGCTAACAGAAATGACATTAGTTATAAAATAATTCTGCTTGGGGTGCACGAAAGTGAAAAAAATCGTTATGAAATTCATGAACCTTCAATTGATCGAATAAATTTCACCCGGAATATCCCCGAACCTCAAAACCGTAATATTCATGAATACAGAAAATATTTAAAGATAAGGCCATTTGATCTTATTACAGATACAACATCACAGTTGTCAATATCCTTCCTCACAGACAATGTGGATCTATTCTATCATTGTCTTCTTTCAGGTCTTTCAACATGGGGACAGTTAAATGGATTTTATGAAGCCGGAGGGAAAATAAAAAATCTAAATGATCAATTAATCGGAGAGATGCGGAACAAAACTGCACTGCTTGATTATTTTCAGGAGCTTTACAGACAGGGACGCCATCATCCTGTGACAATTGACGTGATCGCCGAATCGGGGGCAGTTAGCGAACGATTCATGCCGGCAGTAAAAGAAAAGCTTGATGAGGTCAAAGGTAATCCCTTTGAACTGATTGAAATTTTATTACTTATTCCCAGATTCAGAAAGGAAAGCAAGGAACAACTGGAAGAATATTTTATTGAAAAAGGGTATATTGATGACAGCCCTCAATTAAATGAAGAAACATTAAGACTGAGATTACAGGTAAAAGCAATTGATTTAGGGTTAAGCCCGAAAACGGCAGAAGAATTTTTAAATAATATAATAAGGCAATAACAGGAGTATTTATTAATTTATTATTTTAGCCGATCTTACTATTACGGTATGGCAAATTCTTTTAGCAAAACTCCTTTTATAAGCCAGATCCTGCTTGGGACCAGTCAGATAATGCTTCAGGAAAACAAGTGGACAGGTCTCCTTTTTATAATCGGACTTTTTGTTGGCAGCTGGCATTTTGGAATAGCAGCAATATTAGCTGTCAGTTCCGGAACAATGGCTGCAAAACTGCTTAAATATAAAAAAGAAGAGATAGATGCCGGTTTATATGGATTTAGCCCGGCACTTACGGGAGTCGCACTGCTGATTGTATTCGATAATGTCCTGCTTATCTGGATATTGATCATTTTTGGCGGAATTTTGGCAGCCATAATACAACATTATTTTATTGTCAGGAAAATACCTGCTTATACATTTCCTTTTGTTTTGGTTATATGGGTATTTGTATTTTTAGTCCGGCATTTAACTACAGTAGCACCTTCCGAACTGATACATACACAATTAAACCTTAGCGGAAATAATAGTTTTTTAGCAATAACAAACGGTTTTGGAGAAGTTATTTTCCAGCAAAGTACCTTATCAGGATTTATTTTTTTTGTTGCGGTCTTTATCAATAATCCTCTGGCAGCGTTGTATGGTCTGGCTGCATCTTTGGCAGGGGCAATAATATCTCAAATGAATGGTCAGCCTTTGGAACAAATAAATATGGGTTTATTTGGTTTCAACGCAGTACTTACCGCTATTGCCTTCTCGGGACCACAAAGAAGAGATGGGATCTGGGTTCTGATTGGATCCTTAATCACTATCATTATACATAATCTTTTAATAGATTCAAACGCACTGGATTTTGTGGGAGGAGTCTTTACTTTTCCATTTGTTGCCGGAACATGGACAACTCTAATTATTCAAAATGCAATTAAAAACAAATATTAAAACGAATATTATCGCTTCCTTTTTTTAGATACAAGCCTCAAAAAGTTGAAAAAGCATCTTCATTCCGGATAATTTTTTCTGTTAAGAAAATTATTATCAACAAAAATATTAAAGGACTCAGGTAAAAAAATTATTAATTTTATATGATATTATAAAAAGGAGGTAATAATGGCTTTCAAAACTGTTTTTATTGCACTCTCACCCGATGCAGAACCCGGAAAACATAACAGCCTTATTGAAACCGGAAAATACAAACTTCATTCATATCTTGTAAAAACACAGAAAGAAGCAATTAAAATTTGCAAGGATCTCTATAAAAAAGAAAAAATTGATTCCGTTATTCTTTGTCCGGGATTTACTCATAAAGATGTTGCAGAAATGTTTGAAGAACTTGAAAATAAGGTGGCAGTCTGTATCTCAAGGGGTGATGGCCCGAGTAATAGTATTACGGGACCTGTTCTTAAAAGAGAATTTTTAAGTTGATTGCATTTTTTAATGCAATTTTACAAGGCATTATCTCTAACTAAATGTAAAAAAGATAATGTGCTCTATGTTTTTTATAATTTTTCTGAAATCCCTTGATATCTAATTAATAAAACATGAAAAAAATTTTATTAAAAAAATATCTGGATCATTATTATAATAATACTAATAATTCCCTCATATAAAAAGATTCAGGATAAACCTGATGAAACGCCTCCTGTTCTGTCTGTTACACCGGTTGATATATCAACAGTCATTTCTATAATTTCTTTCGGAGCTGATCTCACAATTCATCAAAAAAATCCCGCTTTTGAATATTACGTCAACACTTCATCTGTACAGGTAAAAGCAGTTTGCAATGGATATATAGAAAAAATAATCTGGTGCCTAAGCGACATTGTAGTTCCTTAAATTCCAGGTCCATATTATACGAAAACAAACAGATCACACTTATAGTTTAAATCAGACATTTTGACCTTTAAATCAAATTAAAATTTACTCACTTTCCAGATTTATCCATTGAACAAATTGTACAAAATATTTGTTTCAATTTCAATTACAATAATTTAAACTCCATTTTATTGTGCAAAAGGTTTTCACTCTAATAATGTCTGTAATACTACTTATCTCAGGGCTGCAGGTAAGTATTGATCATCATTATTGTGGCGGAGAACTGGTTGAAACAAAACTATCCCTGACAGGAAAGCACGCTTCATGCGAAATGGAAGAAGCGGTGCATGAGTCATCGGAACAATCCCTTGTTGGTGAAACATGTAAATTACACAATTATAAATCATCCTGGCAAACTAATATTGAAGAAACATGTTGTGAGGACAAAATTAGTTTCTATAATTTTACTACTACATACCTGCCTGAATATTTTAAATTTTCAAGCACTGTTTTTGGAAAAGAAAATCAATTAATTCAGGGATGGAGTAATATTTTTAAATCTTTTCATATATCAGATTTACCTTCAAAATTTCTGCCACCCGGCAAAAAAATTATGCCAGACGTAGAACTGGCTGAAATTTGTGTTTTCCGAATTTGATTTTTCCATGAAGCATATTTTCAGTTGTAATTTGATAATGCAACGCATTAAGAATTATTATTAATATGCTTTTGTTATCCCCTTTCAACAATAATACTATCAGTCTATAAAACACCACTGGCCCATAATCCTTACAATCAAGTGCTTGTGTCTTTATAGATGAAATTAAAATAACAATATGTTTTAATTGAATTACACTTATTAATCATTTTAGAATTTAAAATTATCTTAATATGAAAACAATAAATTTCTTATTTACGATCTTACTGTTAACATCTTTTACAGCGTCAACAATTGCCCGGGCACAGGAAAATAAACAAAATTCCAATGTAACAAGCATAACCGAATCATTTAAAGTATGGGGTAAATGTAATATGTGTAAAACCCGTATTGAAAAAACAGTTTTAACAAAGGGTGCAAGCAATGCTTCATGGGATGGTAAAACACAATTATTGACAGTCACATATAATCCTTCCGTAACAAATAAAGATGATATGAGTAAAAAACTCGCTTCTGTCGGGCATGATACAGAAAAATATAAAGCTCCGGATGATGTTTATGAAAAACTTCCTAAATGTTGTCATTATGAAAGAGTGAAATAATAATTAATATCTAGGGCAGGTAAAAATGACTTACCTGCCATAATTAATTTGATAATTCGATGTTTAACAGAATAGTAAAATACTTTCTTGAGAACAGGCTGATAACTTTTATTTTTCTCATTACTTTTATTGTTATGGGCCTTGTTACAATGCCGTTCAATCTGAAAACATTCTTTCTGCCCCGTGATCCTGTTGCCGTGGATGCCATTCCTGATATTGGAGAAAATCAACAGATAGTGTCAACTGAATGGATGGGAAGGTCAGCTAAAGATATTCAGGATCAAATAACATATCCCCTTACTACTGCTCTGTTGGGTATTCCCGGAGTAGAGACAATCAGGAGCACTTCCATGTTCGGGATGTCGTTTATCTACATAATTTTTAAAGATAATGTGGAGTTTTACTGGAGCAGGTCCAGGATTCTTGAAAAACTTAATTCACTTTCTCCAGGAACACTCCCGGCAGGGGTCCAGCCATCCCTTGGACCGGATGCAACAGCACTTGGCCAGATATTCTGGTACACACTTGAAGGCAGGGATCCAAAATCCGGTCTTCCCAATGGAGGCTGGGACCCTGCTGAGCTAAGGACGATTCAGGACTTTTATGTAAAATACAGCCTTTCATCAGCAGAAGGAGTCTCGGAAGTGGCTTCAGTTGGAGGATTTGTCAAAGAGTACCAGGTTGACATTGACCCCAATGCCCTCAGGGCATTCAATGTTTCAGTAATGGATGTAATGAATGCAGTAAAACAAAGTAATCTGGATATTGGAGCAGAAACAATTGAACTCAATAATGTTGAATATATAATAAGAGGCCTGGGCTATATTAAAAATCTTGAAGACCTTGAACTTTCAGTAGTTGCAGTAAGGGACAATATCCCTGTCAGAATAAAAGAAATTGCAAAGGTTAGTTTCGGGCCTGCCACCCGAAGAGGGGGTCTTGACAAATCAGGAGTTGAAGCTGTTGGAGGTGTGGTTGTTGCACGATATAATTCAAATCCTCTTGAAGTAATAAACAATGTAAAGGAGAAAATAAAAGAACTTGAAACAGCTTTGCCTCAAAAAACACTTCCTGATGGCAGTATTTCAAAAATAAGCATTATTCCTTTTTACGACAGAACAGGTCTTATCAAAGAAACTATCGGAACACTTGAAACAGCTTTATCGCATGAAATACTTATCAGTATGATTGTGATCATTGTACTGGTTCTGAACCTGAGAGCATCTCTTATAGTTGCAGGACTCTTGCCAATAGGCGTTCTGATGACTTTTATTCTCATGAAATTATTTGGTGTGGATGCTAATATTGTTGCATTATCAGGTATTGCTATTGCTATAGGTGTAATGGTTGATATTGGAATCGTTGATGTTGAAAACATACTCCGCCATCTTGAAATGCCGGAAAATCGTGGACTTAAGGGTAAAAGGCTTCTTCAGCTTATTTATAAAGCTACTGTTGAAGTAAGAGCTGCAGTTGTTACTTCCGTAGCAACCACCATTGTCAGCTTCCTTCCCGTATTTGCTATGCAGGCACAGGAAGGAAAATTATTTCATCCGCTTGCCTTTACAAAAACATTTGCACTTATTTCAGCCTTTATCCTTGGACTGGTAGTTCTGCCAACTCTGGTGCACATATTATTTAATTTTTCATTTGACCGGAAAAAAATTAAATTAATATGGAATTCAATCCTTATTTTATCAGGAATTATATTTGCGATAAAATGGAATTCATGGTCTGCACTTACTTTACCGGCAGCAGGAATTAACAACCTGCTGGATCATCGCTGGAATGAGAAAAGAAAGGAGTTTCCAAACTATATTAATATCATAATCATTGTCCTTTTTGCAACATGGCATCTCTCAATTCAATGGTTACCTCTGGGAGCCAATAACAGTGAATTTGTCAATTTTATTTTCGTAGGTGGAATAATCGCACTAATTCTTACCTGTCTTATGTCAATGGTCCATTTTTATGAAAATATACTTACATGGGCATTGAATAATAAAAGCAAATTCCTGATGATCCCGTTATTTACCATAATTTTTGGAATACTTGCATGGACAGGTTTTGAAAGGGCATTCGGCTTTGTTGGAAACGGATTTGAAAAAGCCGGATGGAGAAAGATCAGACAAACTCTCGTCTGGGAAAAAGCAGTAAAAGTTTTTCCGGGGATTGGAAAAGAATTTTTCCCTTCACTAAATGAAGGATCATTTCTTTTAATGCCAACAAGTATGCCTCATTCAGGCATAAGCAAAAATCTTGAATATATTGAGATCCTCGACAAAAGGCTTTCAGCCATACCCGAAGTTGAGCTGGCTGTAGGAAAATGGGGAAGGGTAAATTCAGCTCTTGATCCGGCACCCGTTCAAATGTTTGAAAATATAATAAATTACAGGCCGAAATATATTCTTGATCCGGACGGACATAGAATACGTTTCAGAACCGACAGGAAGGGCAGTTTTATTCTGAAAGGTGGTCAGAAATACGATCCGGCTGCTGAAGGGTTCCGGCTTATTCCTGCCGACAGTTTAATTCCGGACAGCAAAGGAAGATATTTCCGTCAATGGAGGCCTGAAATAAAAAATTCCAATGATATATGGGATGAAATTGTAAAAGTAACGAATATACCCGGTTTAACTTCTGCTCCAAAGCTGCAGCCAATAGAAACAAGACTTGTGATGCTCTCTACCGGCATGCGAGCCCCCATTGGCCTTAAGGTATACGGGCCTGATCTGGCTTCTATTGAAGAAGCAGGTTTAGAATTTGAAAAAGCTCTAAGGGAGGTACCTTCTGTTAAATCTTCATCTGTATTTTATGATCGTGCAGTTGGGGCCCCTTATCTGGAAATAAAGCTTAATCGTGAATCAATGGCCCGTTATGGTATGCAGATTAGTGAGGTTCAACAGGTACTTGAAGTGGCTGCGGGAGGTATGGCTTTAACAACATCAGTTGAAGGCCGGGAAAGATTCCCTGTACGTGTACGTTATCCCAGAGAGCTCAGAGATAATCCCGAAGGTTTAAAAAAAATACTTATTCCGGCAATGAATGGGGCCCAGGTTCCTCTTTCTGAAATTGCTGACATTGATTATAGACGTGATGCGCATATGATACAAAGTGAAAACACTTTTCTTGTTGGTTATGTGATTTTTGATAAAATGGAAGATAAGGCAGAAGTGAATGTGGTTAATGAAGCAGAAAAAATCCTGAAATCAAAAATTGATTCCGGTGAAATAAAAATTCCGGCAGGGGTAAGTTATAAATTTGCAGGAAATTATGAAAATCAAATAAGGGCAACTAAAAGGCTTGCCATTGTTATTCCGCTAAGTCTTATTATTATTTTCCTGCTTTTATTTTTTCAGTTTCAAACCCTTACTGCCTCATTAATACATTTTTCAGGCGTATTTGTAGCATTTTCAGGAGGATTTATAATGCTCTGGTTATACGGACAGGACTGGTTCATGAACTTTTCTCTGGGTGGAATGAATATGCGGGATCTTTTCCAGATACACACTATTAATTTGAGTGTTGCTGTATGGGTTGGGTTTATTGCTTTGTTCGGCATTGCAACTGATGATGGTGTACTTATGGGAAGCTATATTCATCAGGTTTTCAAAGACAGGGAGTTTTCCACTATATCTGAAGTCAGGGAAGCCGTGCTTATTGCAGGCAGAAAAAGGGTCCGCCCGGCAATGATGACAACAGCAGTTGCAGTAATTGCCCTTCTGCCAGTTCTTTCATCTACAGGTAAAGGCGCAGATATAATGGTACCTATGGCTATTCCAACTTTCGGCGGAATGATAATTCAGATAATGACTGTATTTGTTGTGCCGGTTTTTCAGGCAATATGGAGAGAAAATGCACTAAAAAAACAATCTAAACCAGTTAATTTATAACAAGATTGAAAATGAAAGGAAATTTGAAATTATTGATTTTGTGTATATTGATGCTACGGATTACATCATATTCATTTACTCAACACATCCCCGATTCGCTGTTTAAATACATGGAAATTGCTGTTAAAAATAATCCGGCGGTATTACAAAAATTCAGTGAATACGAAGCAGCCCTGAAAAAAGTACCACAGTTGGGATCTCTTCCTGATCCCCAACTTGATATTGGGTTCTTTCTGTCCCCAATGGAACTTCTTATGGGTTATCAAATAGCGGATATCAGATTAATGCAAATGTTCCCGTGGTTTGGTGTTTTGAAAAATGCAAAAGATGAAATGAGCCTGATGGCTAAAGCAAAATTTGAAGTGTTCAGGGATTCCAGATTACAACTTTATTATGATGTTCAAAAAACATGGTATGAATTATTCAGACTTAGAAAAGAAATAAACATATCTCAAAAAAATATTGATATTCTCAAAGTTATTGAACAGATGGCCATAGTAAGGTTTAAATCTGAAGGAACAGAATTAAGTGATCTATACAGAATACAAATTGAAATTGGAGAACTTGAAAATAAGATATCCGGACTACATGATCAGGAGCAGACTAATATTGCCCGCTTCAATAACTATCTTAACAGAGTGCCAAAAATAAGTGTTTATACCCCTGATTTTTTATTGTCCGACACTCTGGCCCTTGATATATCACTAATTACCGACTCTATCAGGGATAACAATCCGCTGTTAAATATGGCAGAGTATGAATATAAAGCATATCTGGCACAAAAGAAAATGGTGACTAAAATGGGCGCACCAATGTTAGGCATAGGATTGAATTATTCTATTTTAACTAAAAGCGATATGTCAGTCTCATCAATGAACGGAAAAGATATGCTTAT
This sequence comes from uncultured Bacteroidaceae bacterium, assembly GCA_964563105.1. Classification (GTDB taxonomy): domain Bacteria; phylum Bacteroidota; class Bacteroidia; order Bacteroidales; genus CAYVTV01. The sequence goes on along the minus strand of CAZLXM010000079.1, from coordinate 7,294 downwards.
GCCTATGGTTTCCATAACACTTCCCATTTACAGGAAAAAGTACAGGGCGATGCAGGAAGAAGCAGAGCTTTTAAGTAAGGCAAGTTTACATAATTATCAGTCCGCGGCTAATTCACTAAATACAGAATACTATGATGCCGTTCAACTTTACCAGGATGCCCGGCGAAGAATTAAGCTTTACGAAAATCAATATATGCTTGCATCCAAATCTCTGGAAATAATGTTAAAGAGCTTTTCGACATCTGTTACTTCTATAACTGATGTTTTAAAAATCAGGCAACAGACACTTGACTATGAACTAAAACAAATTGAAGCAATTACAGATCTAAATATAGCCAATGCATGGATAAGTCGTTTAATGGCAAATACTGAAAATCAATAAATTAAATTTTGTAGTAATGAATAAATTCAAATTATTTAAAATATCCTCTTTAAAATCCATATATTATATATTGTTGTTAGGCCTTGGCATATTATTAGGACGGGTTTTCTTTCATCCTTCAGGGCACATTGAGGACAAACATATACACGAATCAGAAAGCACTGAAAATACTGTCTGGACTTGTTCTATGCACCCCCAGATAAAAATGTCTGATCCCGGTAAATGTCCAATTTGCGGAATGGACCTGATCCCTCTGGTTTCAGGGACAAGTTCACAAATAGACCATCATTCAATACATCTGACAAAGGAAGCTGCCGAGCTGGCCAATGTGTTAACTACGAAAGTAATGAAACAAAATCCGGTCAAAGAAGTCAGGGTTTACGGAAAAGTGCAGCTTGATGAAAGACTCCTTCAAAGCCAGGTTTCACATGTCTCCGGGAGGATAGAAAAACTATTCGTAAACTTTACAGGTGAACGAATTAAAAAAGGACAAAAACTCGCTGAGATTTATTCTGCAGAATTAATCAGCTCATCCCAGGAACTGCTTGAAACTTCTAAAACCAAAGGACTACATCCCGAATTATATGAAGCTTCAAAAGAAAAGCTCAGGCAATGGAAACTTACAGACGCTCAAATTGAATCCATTGAAAAATCCGGATTGATCACTACTAATTTTGAGATTCTTTCCAATACTTCAGGAACGGTAACTACCCGAAGGGTAAGTACTGGAGATTATATTTCCCGTGGCGGCATTCTTTTTGATATAGCCGACCTGTCAAAAGTATGGATATTATTTTATGCATACGAATCTGACCTGCCTTTTATAAGACAGGGAGAAAAAGTAAAGTTTAACATTCAGGCCATTCCTGGTAAGGAGTTTTCAGGAAGGGTAATATTCATAGATCCTATAATAGATCCTATGACGAGAGTAGCAAAGATCAGAGTAGAAGCAGACAATTCATCAGGTTTATTAAAACCAGAAATGTTCGCTACAGGAATAATTTCTTCAAATATGAATGACTATAGCGGGCATATAATTGTTCCAAAATGATTTGCAACGACTTTATTTTCAATTGTTTCAG
>CAZLXM010000079.1:0-5820 GCA_964563105.1 uncultured Bacteroidaceae bacterium | reverse complement strand
CCTGTATTTAAATTACGTGAAATTGAACTGGGACCAATTCTTGAAGATAGTTATATTGTAATAGCAGGTCTTAATGAAGGAGAAGAAATAGTCAGCCATGGCACTTTTAGTGTGGATGCCAGTGCCCAGCTTGAAGGCAAGTTAAGTATGATGAATACTCATGAAACCCCCATGTACTATCGTTCACAACAAGAAAATGAAAATATCCGGGGGTTCCATCAGAACGACGTGATTTACAACAATATAACTAAAATATTTTCTGATGAAAATCATTCAGATGCTTCTATATCTGCAGAAATAAAACATGACCGGGACCAGGCTTTTAACGAAGTTCCCATATCTACAGATATTCATGAGAGAAAGGCTGTTAACAGAAACTTTGTCAGACAGCTTACTTTTGTAACTGACCATTATTTACAACTAAAAAATTCACTTGTACATGATGACCTGAAAAAGGCACAGGAGGCTGCAAAATCTATGCAGGAGGCGATGAGTAGAGTTGATCATAATCTTCTTACAGCTTCGGATCATCAGAAATGGATGGAGCTTTCAAAAAGTATATCACAAAACCTTTCTCCTGCCCTGGAAACCCGGGATATAGCTGAGATACGTAAATTTTTCAAAGAAATCAGTGATAAACTGTACATTGCTGTTAAAACTTACGGACTGACAGGAAAAACAGTGTATTATCAATATTGTCCTATGGCTGACAATGACAAAGGTGCTTTTTGGCTTAGTGAAAGCGAAGAGATCCTTAATCCATATTTTGGGGATGAGATGTTAAACTGCGGGGAGCTAAAAGAAAAGTTAAGTTTTTAATTTTATGTATTCAATTAAAGCAAGGTACAACATTTAAAAAAATTTAAGTGTGAACTTAATATTTAAGATTGTTTTCAACACAAGTTCGAAGAGAAAAAAGGATGATATTATTTAAAGTTAATAATGCAATAAACAAAAAATGTCTAACTTTATAAGGCACATTTCCGAAGGATTCATTTTCAGTTGATTTATAATAAAATGTGTTATTCAGGATTTCTTAGATTATTCTTTATCAGTCAATTCCAAAAAATAATTGTAAATAATAAGCCATGAATAAGATCAATTCTTTGAAAACATTTTTTATCGTTTTATTTATTACTGCTTTTTTTATTTCCGTGCACACTCAGGCTCAAACGGTTAAAGCTTCTACTTATTCCGGGAAATCAGAATTTAAATGGCCTGAGGGCAAGAAAATGGCAATAAGCCTTACCTTTGATGATGCCCGTCTGACGCAGGTTGATAAAGGGATTCCTTTACTTGATAAATATGGGGTAAAGGCTACTTTTTACATTTCTCCCTCTTCATTAATGAAGCGTTTAAATGAATGGAAATTAGCTGTCGGCAATGGGCATGAAATTGGCAATCATTCAGTGTTACATCCATGTTCCGGTAATTTTCCTTTTACCAGGAATCATGCACTTGAGGATTATTCTCTGATACGAATGGATCAGGAATTAGATTCTGCCAGTAGTATAATAAAAAATGTAATTGGAGTTCATCCGGTTTCATTTGCATATCCATGTGGTCAGACTTTTGTAGGCAGGGGGACATCTTTACAAAGTTATGTTCCATTAGTTGCATCAAAGTTTGAATCAGGCCGTTTATGGTTAAGTGAAAGCTCAAACGATCCTTCTTTCTGTGATTTAGCCCAACTTATGGGCATGGAACTTGACGGAAAGTCATTTGAAGATATAAAAAAGCTAATAGATGATGCAAAAAATAAAGGAAACTGGCTAATACTCGCAGGCCATGAAATGGATGATGGAGGACGTCAGACTTCATTACTCACCACCATTGAAGCAATATGTCAATATGCTGCAGATCCGGTAAATGAGATCTGGATTGATAATGTCCATAATATTGCAAGCTATATAAATGAACAAAGAGGAAAATAGGCTTTTTAAATAAATTAATTTACAATTAGATCCTTGTTCTTGTTTTAGTTGTTTTTATAATAAGGATCAGTTGCTTATTTAGGGTTGTCATTAACTGCCACGAATCACGAATTCAGAGTCAAAAATAGAAATGGATAATATACAAGTATATTTTTACTTACTTGTTAAATTTTTTCTTTAAATCAGACATTTAATAAAAAGACTCAGGCCATCCTCACGATCTTAGGATAAAAATTTCCAAGTACTTCAACCAGATCTTTTTGATATTCCATAACCTGATGAATATCTTTATAGGCAAAGGGAGATTCGTCAACACCTGATCCTAACAACATTATTCCCTGTTCTTCAAGGTATTTTTTCATCTGACCAAAGTTGAAAGTTTTTTTAGCTTTTTTACGTGACATTAAGCGCCCGGCACCATGAGCCGCTGAATTTAATGATTCTTCATTTCCTTTTCCTGCGACTATAAATGCGGGAGAGGCCATCGTTCCGGGGATAATTCCCACATCACCAATACCGGCCGGTGTGGCACCTTTCCTGTGTATAATTACTTCCTCACCTGTATCAAGCTTCTCCTTCCAGGCAAAGTTATGATGATTTTCAATAATTGTTAAAGGCTCTTCTCCAAAAGCCTTTGACAGACGTTGATGAATAATGCGATGATTAGCATGAGAATAATCTCCCGCAAGATTCATGGCTGCCCAATATTCCTGTCCTTCCTGCGTATCGAGCTCAAGCCAGGCAAGTTGGGCAGCTTCACCTGAAAGATCAAGCTTATCTTTTGCAATACGGGTATAATGCTTACAGACCTCTGAGCCAAAATTACGGGAACCGGAATGACTTAATACAGCAAAATATTCACCCGGCTGAATTTTTATTAATTCGGAATATTCAGGAATTTTAATATAACCAATATCTACAAAATGATTCCCATGACCGGATGTACCCAATTGATCATAAAACTTTTGTTTCAGGCTTTTTAAAAATTTAATCTCTTTAAATTCTTTTCTCTCTAAGATTTCATGGTCTTTCACATCATCAAATTCAGCAAATCCGAAGCGTGTTTCATTTATCAGAATATTTTTAATCAAATCTCTGTCTTTCTGAATTTTTTCCGGCGGAAAAGAAAAAACAGAGAGGCACATTCTGCAACCTATATCCATACCCACACCATAAGGAATAACCGAATTATATGTAGCTAATACTCCACCAATAGGAAGTCCGTATCCTACATGCGCATCAGGCATCAGGGCGCCCTTTAGCGAAATTGGCAAACTTATTGCCATTTCCATTTGGCGAATAGCTTCAGGATCAATCTGATCCTCCCCAAAAATTTTAAAACCTGCAACAGTTTTCTTCAAAGCCGGCCTTTTTTTATGTTTAACCGGCTTTTCAATTAAAAGATTGGCCAATTCATTCCAAACCGGATCATTAAGATAATCTTCAGGATGAAGATTGATCTTTTCGAGGATTTCAAGAACTTCTGCCTTATCTGATCTTTTAAAATTTTTAGTAACCAGCTTAAGTGCCAATGCTATTGCCTGATCACTGGCATAACCAATACGCTTGAGCTCCTGCCCCCGTAGTTTTATCTTCTTCATAACAAATATTCATTTATGATTGAACCATCAATAACTAAATATGCAATATACCTTACCAATGATACCCCTGTATTTCAAGGTTTGTAAAGTTTAATTTTTGTGCATGACTGACAGCATCAGCATATTCAGCTTTTGTGATCCTGCGTGAAATTTCCGGAAAGTCAAATGCCTTATACATAGGTCTGTATTGAGACATAATATTTATAAAAGTATCTTTGGGGAGGTTTTCAGAAATCCAGTTAAGTACTTCTTTCGTTCCACTTACATTATCAGGCATTACCAAATGACGTATCATTAACCCCCTGTACATCAAACCATCAGGTGCAGCTTTTGCAACTCCAACCTGACGGTGCATTTCAAGCAAAGCTTTTTTAACAACATCCGGATATGATCCTGCACCGGAAGAGTACATTGAAGATTTGCTTCCGTCAGAATATTTAAAATCCGGAAGATATATATCAACCACTCCGTCAAGTATCTTAAGTATTTCTTCTCTTTCCCATCCACAAGTATTATAAACGAAAGGAATCCTGAGACCCCTTGAGGCAGCTTTATCAAGAGCAAGTAATATATGAGGGGAATAATGGGTCGGAGTTACAATATTAATATTTGGACAACCTTTTTTCTGAAGGATCAGCATCATTTCTGCAAACTGATTTATACTTCGCCTAACTCCTTCCCCACCCTGACTAATTTCCCAATTAATACAAAAAACACATCTTAAACCGCAGTTTGTCATAAAAATAGTACCTGAACCGCCACGGCCAACCAGGGGTTTTTCCTCTCCAAAATGCGGGTGAAATGAGGATATCTCCAGGTTCGAATTTGCACCACAAAATCCTCTTTCTCCTTTCAGTTTATTTACACCACACATCCGGGGACATAACACGCAATTTTCCATCATTGCCCATAATCGGTCTCCCCGCTGTTTCAAATCTCCATTCCTGTGTAATTTTAAATAAGAAGGCTCAAAAGCTGAAACTGATCTTTCTTTGTTTTCGTTCATGCTTAAATTGAAATTTGGGATAATACCGGCAAAAGTTGTATAAAATAATGACTTTATAATACCTCTTCTCGAAACCATTCCGGAATCAATTTAAATTGTTATTTCAAACTAAAAAGATAACAAAATAATATTAATAAATCAAATATTGGCTCTGCCTAAAAATGATAATTAACTATAGGATCCAGGACTTTAGCTTAATAAAGTAAAAGCCAATGAATGACTTTTATCGAAATGAATGGATAATTCAGAAAGTATACGATCAAATACATGTAAATACACTTGAAACAGGAAGAAAAAAAAACTTAACAAGATTTATAACGTATACTTTAAGGATACAATTAATTTTCTTAAATACAAATAACATGAAAAAAGCACTATTTTTATCCATGACCTTCTTTATCCTTTTATCCACCGCCTGTAAAAAGGAAGAAACAATTATCCCGCTTTCAAAATTTATTATTGGAGACTGGACTACCGGTGTTATTTCTGACTTAGTATCTAATGAGAACGTGAGATTAGATATTACTTTTAAATCAAATGGCACTTATGATTGTGATGTATATTTCAAATTGACTAAAAAAAATGGATATGTCCCCGAATACTGGTATAGAACAGATAACAATACAAACACCCTGGAAATGAGTGATTATATTTTATACTCTCTGTTTGAAATAACACTTTCAGGGGATCCAATAATGTTCAATGTTGAATTCAGTTCCGATAATGAAAACTCGATGAAATTAATATCAACAATTCAAAGCATAGGTATACCTGATATTGTTTTGACAAAAAGGACACTTGTGCCAACTAAGTAATCTGTTATTTTTTATTTTTTTGTTATGAACCTGCTTATTATGCAGGCAAATATACAATTCTAAAAGATTGCTTATAATTTATTTTTATTTTCCGCTACTTTATTATAATAAATTTGTAAGACCACATTTTTATCTGGCCTTCTGCATTTTTGCTTATCATCCGAAGCAAATAATTGCCACTTGGAAAATCTTCACTTTCAAAGTCAAGAGAATAATCACCCGGCATTTGAGAAGCATTCAATAAAACTCTGGAGACAGTACCGAAAAGGCTGTGAACAGACAGACTGACCCTTGAGTAATTATCCAGTTTATAACGTATCATAGCACTCTCATTTACGGGATTTGGATATATTATTAAATTATTAGCTGCTGATTCCGGTTCATTTATACCAGTTATAGCCTGTGCTACAAATGAAACAGAGTCGGAAAATGGTGTATATTCATAGCCATCATACAGACTCCCT